>NZ_DJIO01000119.1:0-27641 GCF_002433655.1 Thalassolituus sp. UBA6592
GGAGGTAGCCCGTCCGGCGAGAGGGGTAACGCCCCTCTATGAGGACAAGGGGCCTGACATTTTTCGAAAATGCTTGAATAGAAATTTGTGGGACAGTAGTGCAGGCCAGCGTCCTTTTTGACCGCGATGGCCTCCGCGGTCAATCACTGCGACCTTTAAGGTCAATTATCCCGCTCACAGACAGGCTATCTTGCTGTTCTAATAATAAATAATCTGTCTGAGCTGCTCATGAGCAAACACATTTCGTCCGATGTACTCATCATCGGTGGAGGAATCGCCGGCATCGTCACTGCTGTGGAACTGCTGCGCGCCGGTAAAAGTGTCACCCTGGTTGACCGCGATAGCGAGGAACGCTTTGGCGGCCTTGCGCTCTGGGCTTTTGGCGGTATGGCCCTTATCGGCACGCCACTGCAGAAAAAAATGGGCATTCCGGATTCGCCGGAGCGCGCCCTGAAAGACTGGATTAGTTTTGGTGAGCTGGACACCAGCGACGAACACTCGCTCGCCTGGGCCAGATATTACGTACACAACTCCAGAAGCGAAGTGCACGACTGGCTGCTTGGCGAAGGCATTAAGTTTATGCCGGCGGTTAACTGGGTAGAACGTGGTATGAACGGCGATGGCAACAGCGTGCCGCGCTATCATATTGTTTACGGTACCTCCCGTGAACTGACGCGTACCATGATTGCTGCCATGCACGCCGCCAACAAAAACAATCAGCTGACTCTGCTGCACAGCCACAGTATTACCGCGCTGGAGCAATGCGGTGAAACCATTACCGGTGCAGTGGGTTGCGATGATAAGAACGGGGAAGAAATCCGCTTTACCGCGGAGACCGTAGTGGTTGCCACCGGGGGGATTAATGGCAACCACCGGCAGACGCGGGCCAACTGGCCCGCGGATCGGCCGCTTCCGCAAACCATGCTCAATGGTGCGCATCCGCTGGCTGATGGCAATATGCATCATCATGTCGCTGAAACGCTTGGCGGGCATATCGTTAACGCCGGTGAAATGTGGAATTACGCCGCCGGTTTCCGCCACCCGTATCCTCATTTTGACGGTCATGGTTTATCCACCATTCCATGTAAATCCGCCCTCTGGCTGGACCACAAAGGCCAACGCATCGGACCAGAACCTCTGGTAACCGGCTTTGATACCCACTGGCTGTGCCAGCGCGTCGCCGAACAGGAAAAACCCTGGACATGGCACCTGCTTAACTGGCGTATCGCTGCCAAAGAATTCGCCATTTCCGGTGCCGAACACAATCAGCGCATACGTGATAAACAATTCCTGCGCTTTGTCTTTGAAACCCTGACCGGCAACCATCGCCTGATTAAACAAATGGCCAGTGAGAGTGATGATTTTATTGTTGCGGATTCACTGGCTGAGCTGGCGGATAAAATGAATGCCCTGACCTGTTCACTGGATATTGATCCGGCGGTACTGCAGGCCACCGCCGATCGCTTTGATGATAATTTTTCAGCCGGCAACAAATTAACAAATGATGATCAGATCCGCCGGATTCTGCACGCACGCCAATGGGGGCCTGATCGTCTGCGCACCTGTAAACCAGCACCGTTACAGAAGAAAGGAGCCGGACCTTTTATTGCCATCCGCATGCAATTAATTACCCGCAAGAGTCTTGGCGGTCTGCGTACCGATTTAAAAAGCCGGGTACTGGGTAACGAAAACAAGCCGGTTAAAGGTTTATATTGTGTTGGAGAAGCCGCCGGATTTGGTGGTGGCGGCAGCAACGGCAAACGTTCACTGGAAGGTACTTTTTTACCCGGCTGCATTCTGACAGCCCGGGCAGCGGCTAAATCCATTATTGCTGGTGAATAACAGCACAACGATTTTTTGAGCGAGGACAATAACAATGCCAAACGGCGCACAAGCTCTGATGAAAACCCTGGCGGATGCCGGTATCGACGTCTGTTTTACTAACCCGGGCACCAGCGAAATGCACTTTGTTGCCGCGCTCGACAGCGAACCGCGCATGCGCGCTGTGCTGGCACTGTTCGAAGGCGTTGCCACCGGTGCCGCCGACGGCTATGCCCGTATGGCGGATAAACCCGCCGCCACCCTGCTCCATCTCGGTTGTGGTCTGGGTAACGGCCTGGCCAACCTGCACAACGCGCGCAAAGGCAAAGTGCCGGTAGTGAATATTGTCGGTGATCACGCCACCTATCATGTGAAATACGATGCTCAGCTGCAGTCTGATATCGAAACCGTGGCCCGCAACGTATCGCCGGGCTTTGTCCGTACTTCGCAAAAAACCGAAGAGCTGTGTAAAGACGCCGCTGATGCCATCACCGCAGCCCGTGGTCTGCCGGGTCAGGTCGCTACCTTAATTCTGCCTGCGGATGTTTCCTGGGGTGAAAATGGCCAGCCCTGTGTCGTGCCACCACAGCCAGTCCAGCCAGTTGCCGACGATGCTGTGGTTAAAGCCATCGCCGAGGCAGTGCAGTCCGGTAAAAAAACCGCCATTTTATTGGGTGGTCAGGCCCTGCGTGAAGCCAGCCTGCTGCCTGCGGCTAACATTGCCGCCACCTGTGGCGTAAAACTGTTTGCCGAAACCTTCCCGACGCGCATTGAACGCGGCGCAGGACTGCCACCGGTAGAACGTATCGCGTATTTAGCCGAGTTAGCCGGCGTACAGCTGGCCGATGTTGAGCATCTGATTCTGGTCGATTGCAAAGCACCGGTATCCTTTTTTGCTTACCCGGGTAAACAGAGTTATCTCGCGCCGGAAAGCTGTACTGTGCACACCCTGTCATCACCTGAGCAGGACGCCGCCGCCAGTCTGCATAAACTTGCGCAGGTATTGCACGCCGACAGTGCAACGCCGGCGCTGCAACAGCCGCAACGCCCTGATGCTCCCCGTGGTCGCCTGACAGCACCTAAGGTCTGTAAAGCCATCGGCCATTATCTGCCGGAAAATGCCATTATCGTTGATGAATCCATTACCTCCGGCCTGATGTTGAATGCGCTGACGGAAGGCGCTCCCCGCCACGATATGATCACTCTGACCGGTGGTGCCATCGGGCAGGGGCTTCCGAATGCCATAGGTGCAGCCATCGCCTGCCCCGACCGTCCGGTATTCGCTTTAATCGGCGACGGTACGTCCATGTACACCATTCAGTCACTGTGGACCATGGCACGGGAACAGCTGAATGTGACGTCCATTATTTTTAATAATGCATCCTACTCGGTACTGAATATTGAACTGGAACGCGTGGGCGCGGAATCGGTGGGCAGTAAAGCCAAATCGCAGCTGGATCTGAACAGGCCGGTACTGAACTTTGCACAGCTGGCTCAGGGAATGGGAGTGCATGCTGTGAGGGTTTCAACGGCGGAAGAGCTGAATAAAGCGCTGGAATACGCTCAGAGTCACCCGGGACCACATCTGATTGAAGCCATGGTTCCGGAATCCATGAATGGCGTTAAACGTAAAATTCTGCCATGGATTTTACGTTCGCTGCCGAACCTGCCATTGCCGGTTACCCGGGCTCTGAAGAAAAAGATAGCGCCTTAATCGCTCAGGTCACTGTTACCGCAACACGACACAACACAATACAATACAACACGACACAGCACACCGTGCGCAGCTGGATGTTAACCGCGCACGGTGTCTGCTTTCCAGTCGGCTGTCATTCATCAATCATCAGTGGATGGAGATGACAAACGCTCCTTTGCCCGTACAATACCGCCACTCCACTTTTCGCCGGAGTTGGTCAGAATGGTCTGAAAGCGGGAAAAGATATCGTCCAGAACATCATCGTTATTTTCCCGGCTGAGCAGCCGGTATTGCAGTTCACGCTGCAGGTCCGACAGTTCATAAAAGATCGTTCGTTCATGGATCCATAATTCATCCGCTTTACGGATACCTTCAAAAGAAGCCACAAAGCCTGCTATGGCACCCAATGCCAGGATAGTGGCATTGAAGGTAGTGGAATACTCAGGGTAATAGAGCGCCATACCGGACAGAATGGAGAGCATTGCGGTCAGAAAAAAGACCCATAACGCAGGCTGCGGTGCAGGTTTTTGTGTTTATCTGAATCCCGTTTGAAGTCGGTAATCTTCTTCTCTATCTCATCTGAGACGAATTTTTCCCTTTCGCTGGTCATGTATTTCTCCGCTACAACGGGTACAGACAGGCAGCGCCTGTTGAACCCACCCGTACTGAATTCGTTGCTGGCCTGTTGATTAATCATTTGTGGATTGCTGTTTAACTACAGCCCTGAATCTGTGCATTTCGTCCTGGTTAAGACGTCAAAGTATCAGGAGAGTCCGACAAATTAGTGAAGATTACACAATCAGGCAAGATGCGCCAGCAGAATTATTCTGTCTTAACCATAAATGGCCGACAAAGGCGTTCAGTTCAAACAGGAAAAAACCAGCCCGAACAAGCAAGTACCAAGAAACAAGCAAGTACAAAGAAGCGAGAAAATAAAAAGAAACGAGAATATAGAAAGAAACGGGAAAACTTAACGGATTAGAACAGCCGGGCAACGAAAGAAAAGCCTGAAGCTGTCATTTCCAAGCGCCTTATTCAGGTATTAATTTCTCCCGGCATACCGGCTCAGTAAGTCACTGCCACTTATCCAGCCGTTTAATTTCTTTTTCAAACACCGACGAGAATGACTGGACCCGGGCTTTTAACAGAACTTCCCGCCCTTCGGCTGAGCGTGTATAGATCAGCTCCGACGGACTGACATACTTATTCCAGGCCTTACAGAAGATTGCCGCCAGATCTTTTTTAACAGCGAACTTCGCCGGGACAGCATGGTAATCCTGACGTTTTTTACGCAGAAACGTACCGTCCCTGCGTAACAGATATCTGGGGTTTTCCAATGGCGACAGAACTTCAGCCATGCAATCCGCAAACAGCGAAGATTCGTAAAACGTGGAGCCAGCCAATGCTACGTTAAAACCACCAGATTCGAGGATTTCTACCGTCACTTTCATATGGCGTGTGGATGTTGTGATCAGGCCGGCTTCGGCCAGGGCCTCAGTCACTGCTCTGCCGATATATTTAAGCGCACCATCAACCGGCAAATGGCGATACAACACCCTGATCATGGCAATGGTTTTCGGCAGGCGGTACAACAACCCTGCCGTAACACCAATCACAAACAACCAAAAAATCGTAAACCCTGAGCCAGAAGCAATCAGCGTCGCGTAAAACAACACAGTGGTCACCACAGCCATAATCTGCGTAACCAGATGGGCAAAAGAATGGCGCAGTATCATTCCGCGTAAGCGCGGCATGCGTTCGACTTTGACTGATGGTATCACCCTGGCACTGTCATCCAGTGTCAGTGCATTCTTCCAGCGCCAATATATCTCATTAATATTCCGCAGTCGTCCGTGCATTTCGCGATTATAGATTTCAATGGGATCTTCTTTCATTCCGCCCGTCATCCATGGATCAGGCAAATTCAATCGCTCGAAACCACTTTCAATGGTCCGCTTGTTTTCAGACACCCCGACAAAGGTATCAAAGCGTCGGGGGAGATCATAATAATCGCTCCAGCCAGAAAACGATTTACGATTAACAGCAAACAGATGCCAGATACTGCTGACCTTACGTTCTACCTGTTTATCGATACGGATGGCACGGCCACGCATCTGATTGGTCAACATAAACGAGCCAACGGAACTGGCCAGAATCAGGGAGTTAATTGCCGGCGCATCCCAGCCCTCGCCTAACAGCGAGCGCGTTCCGACCAGCACCTTGAGTTCGCCGGCCATTAATAACTGTGTAAAAGCGGATGTCAGCTCATTCAGCGGTGCAATGACTTTATGGTAAACATCGTCCTGGCCCATTGGCTCTGTACGGACGTTATCGGTTTCCATTGCGGCCAGCAGCAGAGGCAGTTTGCCGGTCGGAATAATCGACAGACGTCCGGTTAACAGACCAACCTGATTATGAATGGGAGAGAAAGATGTGATCTCGCGGAATACCGGCCAGGCACCGAGATTAATCTCTCCGGTATCCAGCCCTGACAGCAGTTCTTCGTCGCGGATATAGTCGGTTAGCACAACCTGTCGCAGAGATGCGCCACGCTGTGCATATTCAAGCTCATGGATGATAGCGCAGGCCTGAACCTTCGAGGCACTGAGCGACAGGGAGCGTTCCGCCCGCCGCGAGCGTTCCAGTGACAGCTCCTTTTTATACAATAATTCGCTGCTTTTAAGCTGTTTTTTTAACTGCGCAATAAACTGCTGTTGCTCTTCCGTATACGTGCGCTTGGGAGCAAACAGCAGTGCTTCGGTTAACAGCTGCCACCAATGACGTCCGAGTTCAGGAATATCCTCAATTGCCATATCGAGAAACTGCATCAGTGACACAGGCTTTGGTAATCCCTTTGCTTTACTGAACACCAGCAGAGCAATGGCGGTTTCCGGCGATTTAACAATTTCCGCTTCCCGCCCCTCAGGGTTAAGCCAGGGATGCGTTGCCACCAGAGAGACAAAATCATCACTGTTAAACAAGGTGTCGCACAGCGTCATGACTCTGTTGTCGTATTCCTCGATCTGACGCTTTTCTGTAACCGTCGCATCACAGGCCCAGATAAAATCCTGATGCGCACACAAGGTACCGGTTTTAACCAGCTCAGGGACAGATATCTCTTCATCAATCGGGCCACACAGCTGTTCATAACGCGCCCATTCCATGCCCTGAGCATCATACGGCGGCGTTGCCGTGAGCGACACCAGAACGATGTCCGGAAAATGCTCACAAACTTTTTCCAGCGCCCGCCACCATTCGGACCTGAGATGATGCGCTTCATCGAGAATAAGAACCTGAAAATGGTTCTCTTCAATCATGCGGATAAAACTGTTTACTTCTTCCTGCGCCAGTTCACCAACATCCGCTGAAGCAGTATCTTCGTCCGCTTCCGCTGCAAAAATATCATCCGCCTGTCCATCTTCCCCGTCGTCTTCAGAGTCAGTAGCATTTCCGCTGTATTTACTTTCCTGTTTCAGCTCTTCAGAAAATTTTGCATGCAGTGCCTGATAGGTAATTGAGGTCAGAATGCCAGGGGCATGAACACTGTTACTGATCCAGCTAAGGCCTGCTACATCGGGTACGAAATCCTTCAGCCGTTCCAGCCACTGATCGCGGATAATACGGGTAGGCGACAGAACAAGTGCCGGCTTGCCCAGCATTCTGAATATTTCCAGCCCCAGAGTCGTTTTTCCGGCTCCGGGAGCGGCAACAATATGAAGTCGTTTATCGTCTAAATGATCATGAACTGCGCCCAATACCCGGGCCTGATACGGCCGCCACGGATGACGGAACTGCATGGAATCAAATGGCTGCACTGCGCTATCTTTCCTGATGGTGGAGAACGTTCCCTGTTCGCCGATAGTACCACCATAACTCAGAGGTAAAAGCGCTTTCCTGCGATTCAGTGAGCTATGTCCGTTTAAGACTGTACAGAAAAGAAACGGGAAATTACTCCGACGCCGCAATCAGGCTGGCATTGCCACCGGCCGCAGTTGTATCAATGCACAGATGACGTTCAATCTGATAACGCTCATGCTGCAGCATTTCGCTGATCAGCGGAACCAGAATCCCCTGTCTTGAGGATAACGCTTTACGGTAATCCGACAGGCACTGTGCATCAGCACAACTGATGACAGCAGCAAAGTTACGGCATGCCGTCAGTGCTTCGCTTTCAACCACGCCATTTAAAGCGACCAAAGGCAGAGCACTGCTGTTTAAAGCCTTAAGTACATCGTCAGCACCGGTAGCCACCATCACCGCCTGATTACCATTAGCCAGCGCCATGGCAGCCTGCTTCATCGCTGTCATGGCATCCGGCCCCAGACACAATACAACGCCACGGGCATGCACTGACAAGCGATTACTCTCACCTGTTGGTCCGGGCATGATTGTGACATCGCTGACGTTATCCACATCCGCATATCGGGCCGGTAAATGAAGTTCATCCAGAAGCGCCTGTGCTGCTGCCTTCGGCGCTGGCTTTTTAACCGCTACCTGATCGATGGCTGACTGCAGTGCATCACTGCCAATAACATGGGCCGGCTTCTCAAGGTTTTCGTTCTGTACACGCCTGTCGCGCATAAAGCGCTTCAGGTAAGCAGGACCACCGGCTTTCGGACCAGTGCCCGATAAGCCTTCGCCGCCGAACGGTTGTGAACCGACGATGGCACCAATCTGGTTACGGTTAACGTAGGTGTTGCCCACGTGAATCTGACGGGTGACAGATTCAATGCGGGTATCCATTCGGGTATGCAGACCAAATGTCAGACCGTGACCACGGGCATTAATATCACGGATTACTTCATTCACTTCTGTCGCGCGGAAAGTTGCCACGTGCAATACCGGACCAAAAATTTCTTCCGGCATTTCCTCAATGCCTTTTACGCGGATAACCGCCGGCGCGACAAAGCGGCCGCTTGTTGGTACGTCCAGCTTTTTGGTTAACTGGCCACGGATAGCAAACTCGTTGCAGTAATTTTCAATTTTCTGTTTCGCTGCGTCGTCAATCACCGGACCAATATCGGTAGTCAGCTGCCACGGGTTACCGGGCTGCAGCTGATCCATGGCACCGTACAGCATAGTCAGCAGATTATCGGCAATGTCTTCCTGTACATACAGAATACGCAAGGCGGAACAACGCTGACCGGCACTCTGAAACGCTGACGCCAGTACATCCCGTACAACCTGCTCCGGCAAAGCAGTAGAGTCTGCCAGCATGGCATTTAAACCACCGGTCTCGGCGATCAAAGGCGCGTCAGCTGCCATATGGTCAGCCATCATTCGGTTGATGCGCATCGCTGTTTGCGTCGATCCGGTAAAGCACACGCCATCAATACGCCCGTCGGCGGTTAATGGTCCTCCGACTTTCGCACCGCTGCCCGGCAGAAGCTGTACCACATCTTCAGGGACGCCTGCCTGATGCATTAATTCAGTCGCTCTGGCGGCAATTAATGGTGTCTGATCAGCGGGTTTTGCCAGCACACTGTTACCGGCAGCCAGAGCTGCAAAGATCTGTCCGCTGAAAATAGCCAAAGGAAAATTCCATGGCGAAATACAGGTGATCACACCCCGGGCAGACAGATACTCTGCTTCGGCACTCTGTTCAAACTGACGCAGCTGTTGGGCATAGTAGCGGGCAAAGTCCACGGCTTCGCGGATTTCACCCACGGCATCGGCCAATGTTTTTCCTGCTTCCCGGGTGGCCAGAGCAAACAGCTCCATACTGTGCTCTTCATACAGATCCGCAATGCGTTCAATAATCTCAGCGCGTTCTTGCGTCGGTGTTGCCGACCAGACTGAAAAGCCCTCCTGAGCGGCCACGATGGCCCGTTTAATATCGGCAACGGACGCACTGATTACAGTGCCGACGACATCATCCGGACATGCAGGATTAACCAGTGTCGTGGTCTCATCCCCCTGATATCGGCCTCCGGCAATCATCGGGCTAGCGCGCCATTTATGCGTGCGAAAGACCGCACGCTGTTGTTCGATCATTGCCACGTCGTGGATATTGGTTATATCAAAGCCTTTAGCATTTCTGCGTGCTTCTCCATAGAGCTCTGGTGGACGTGCAATTGCCCGACTGGCGAGTACACCGTGTTCTTCAACAAAAGAAAAAGGATCACGGGCAATGGTTTCCGGGGCAATTTTTTCATCAACAATCTGATTTACAAACGAGCTGTTGGCGCCATTCTCCAACAGGCGACGCACCAGGTAAGCCAATAAATCTTTGTGCTGCCCAACCGGAGCATAAATGCGACAGCGTGTCTTTTCCTGACGATGTACCATATCGTGCAGAGATTCACCCATGCCGTGCAGGCGCTGAAATTCGAAAGCCTTGTTATCCAGCCCTTCGGCCATGGTCAGGACTGCGGCAATAGAGTGCGCATTATGGGTAGCGAACTGCGGATAAATACGATCCGTTTTCGCCAATAATTTTTCCGCACAACATAAATAAGAAATATCGGAATGCACTTTACGGGTATACACCGGGAAGCCGTCCAGCCCTAACGTCTGCGCCCGTTTAATTTCTGCATCCCAGTAGGCACCCTTAACCAGTCGCACCATAATCCGGCGGTCCAGTTGCTGTGCCAGTTCATACAGCCAGTCAATCACAAACGCGGTGCGCTGACCAAAAGCCTGGACGACAACACCAAAGCCATCCCAGCCTTTAAGTTGTGGATCCGCTAAGACGGCTTTAATCACATCAAGTGACAGATCCAGCCGGTCAGCTTCTTCGGCATCAATATTAAAGCCCATATTGGCTTTTGCTGCCTGGCGGGCAAGTACCAGCGTGCGCTCGGTCAGTTCATGCATTACCCGCTCACGTTTGGCAAATTCATAGCGCGGATGCAGAGCTGACAGCTTGACGGAAATTCCCGGATTATCAGCAATACGCTTATGCACACAGAGTGGACTTAAGGCTGCAATCGCATGGGCATAATGCTTCAGATATTCTTCTGCATCCGCTGCGGTACGTGCAGCTTCACCCAACATGTCATACGAATAGGTGTAACCTTCGGCCTCCAGCTTTTTTGCCCTTTTGGTTGCCTCCTGAATATCCCGGCCCAGGACGAACTGACGGCCCAGTTCTTTCATTGCCTGTCCCACGGCTGTGCGCACTACAGGTTCACCAAGGCGTTTCACCATGCCACGTAAGGTGACCGACATGCCCTCTTCCCCCGCCGGAGCAATCAGCTTACCGGTCAGCATCAGCGCCCAGGTCGAGGTATTAACCAGCGACGATGCCGACTTGCCTATGTGTTGCCGCCATTCACCAAAAGCGACTTTATCTTCAATCAGGTCATCCATGGTCGTGGAGTCCGGCACCCGCAAAAGTGCTTCCGCCAGACACATCAGCGCCACGCCTTCTTTTGTCGACAGGCCGTATTCAGCGAGAAAATTTTCCATCATGCTGGGGCGGCTTTCGGCGCGAACCCGGCGTACCAGATCAGCCGCTTTGTGCGATGCCTGCTGCCGGGCATCACGACTGAAACCTGACGCACAGATAAGGTTTTTTAATACCGCGTCTTCATCAGCCAGATAATGACGGCGGATATTTTCCCGTAGCTGATCAAGCTGCTGCTCAGCGGAGGATATGGTCTGCGGTTCAGAAATTGCTGTCATGGTTATCTCCCGTACAGTGCGCCGCCACTGGCAGGCACTGCCTTCTTATTACCAGTCGCTGCAACACTGTCAAAGTAAGCTGATTTACCCTGAATGCTGCAGCACAGAATATTTTTCAGCAGAAATCAGCTGCGCACTTCAGTGACGACATCATCAAACTGCTGCTGAATGCGTTCATCAGGCTCTGATGTTGAAAGCGTTGCAAAAACCACAGCAACCGTCGCCGCTACCATGCCCGGAATAATCTCATACAGGTCGAACAACCCACCTTCGAGCTGCTTCCAGATCACAACCGTGACACCACCAACCACAATACCCGCCAGTGCGCCCCAGCGATTCATGCGCTTCCAGTACAGACTCATCACCAGCGCCGGACCAAAAGCAGCACCAAAGCCTGCCCAGGCATACGACACCAGAGACAGCACGCCGGAGTTTTCATCCAGTGCCAGCAGTGTGGCAATTACCGCAATCACGATCACCGCAACGCGGCCAACCAATACCAGCTTTTCAGGAGTGGCATCCTTATGAAACAGCGCTTTATAAAAATCTTCTGCCAGCGCCGAGGAAGACACCAGCAATTGTGAATCTGCGGTACTCATGACCGCCGCCAGAATAGCTGCCAGCAGAATACCGGCAACGACCGGATGAAACAGCGCATCGACCATCACCATAAATACCGTTTCGTTGTCGCCCAGTCCGGTTTTCAGATAGGCAATGGCAAACAGACCAATTAATACAGAACCCGCCATGGACAGGCCACTCCAGGCCACGGCAATACGCCGTGCTGTGGGCACATGGTCTTTACTGCTGATACCTTTAAAGCGTGCCAGAATATGCGGCTGGCCAAAGTAGCCAAGCCCCCAACCCAGTAACGACAGGGTACCGATCAGGCTGATGGTCGTGCCATCGGCATTGGTGAACATATCCAGTAATTCCGGATTTTTTGCCTCGATAGCGGCAAAGGTATCGCTGACACCGAGATCACTGACCACCACAACCGGTACGATCAGCAGCGCCCCTGCCATTAATAAACCCTGAACCACATCAGTCCAGGATACTGCAAGGAAACCGCCGAATAAGGTATAGGAAATCACCGCCAGCGAACCGATCACTACGGCAACCTGATAATCAATACCGAATACGGTGTTAAATAATTTTCCGCCCGCCACCAGGCCAGAGCTGGTATAAAACAAAAAGAAAACAAGAATAAAAAAAGCGGACACCACACGCAGCGCATGGGATTTATCATCAAAGCGGTTTTCAAAGAACGCCGGAAGGGTCAGAGCATCATTGGCGCGGTGGGAATACGTACGCAGACGTTGTGCCACAATCAGCCAGTTAAGCCAGGTGCCGACCAACAGTCCTCCCGCCAGCCAGAATGCGCCATAACCTGCGCTCATCGCAAAGCCAGGCAATCCCAACAGCAGCCAGCCACTCATATCAGATGCACCGGCACTGAGCGCACTGGGCACAGGCCCCAGATTGCGCCCGCCAAGCACATAATCTGACAGGTCCTGTGTGCGCCGGTAAGCGACCAGACCAATAACCAGCATCAGCCCCAGATACAGAATAAATGTAAGTGTCACCATCATATGCAGTCTCCCTTTCCCCGGACAAAATTACGGCTCAGCCGCTTTCGTTCACTGACACAGAAAGCCAGCGCAAAGGTTCAGGTACTGCTGCAGCGATTCAGCGCATCGCCCACCCTGATACGTTTTTTACGTTGTGTGGAATTCTGTTTCAGCAAACGTTGTAAAGTTCATATTTTTCAGCTCTGTGACAGGTTAAAGCAGCAATCTCAGTCTTAATGACCAAATGTCATATATAGATAGTCGATTGAATTAAGTTATAGCGCATCAGGAGTCAAATAGCCTATAGCACTGATAAGCGAGTAATTTCTGCGCTGAACATCAAACAAAGACGGCTGTTGACCACACACATAACGTTAAGCCAAAACCGATACAATCCCTGTTAAATAAACAACAGGTATTACAAGGTCATTTATGAAACCAATATTCAGGCGCAAAAACAGTTCCAGTTATTCTTAATTTGTCTTAATTGAAATACAAACCAAACCCAGGGCTAATAATAACTGCGCACAAAATTACACTGAACAACATCATTCACGACGAGAATTTCACTCATCAAATATCAGCAACTGGCTAACAGTCTGATATTTATGAATTTTTATTCCATAAATATCAGTTCAAATACGTTTAAAGACTATTACTTTTAGTCAGTGCTTAAAGCAATACGCTGCACAAAAACCATAATCACTGGCAGCAAGCAGGTGTTAACAGAAAAAGATACGCATCCACAGGATATTTATACTCAGACTGACAGGCTATCTGACTGGAAAATCATAATCAGGCACGGTATTTTGACTGTGTCACGGCTATTCATCAGGAAATATTCCTCAATTAAGAGAAATACCCACATCTGCTGTTTGGCAGTCATTTCTGTTGCCGGAAGCACTCACTCACGAATACTGAGCGGAGGTATCACTTTGGAAAATCTGGATAAACTTGATCTGGCGATTCTGCAGGAATTACAGTGCGACGGGCGCGTTACTGTTACTGAGCTGGCATCCCGTGTAGGTCTGTCGAAAACCCCCTGTCAGATCCGTATGAAGCGTCTGGAAGATCAGGGCTATATTCTCGGCTATATCGCTCTGGTTGATCAGAAGAAAATCGGCAGCCACCATGTCGCGTTTGTTCAGGTATCCCTGTCCGATACCCGTACCCGGGCATTAACCGCCTTTAATGATGCGGCGCGCCAGATTCCGGAAGTTGAGCAATGCCATATGACGGCAGCGAATTTTGATTATCTGCTGAAAATACGCACATCCGATCTGGATGCGTACCGTGCAGTGCTGGGAGAAAAGATTTCCAACCTGCCCTACGTGACCCAGACCAGTACCTTTGTCGCCATGGAAGGCGTTAAAGATATTGAGTCACGGGTGCAGTATGCAGCAGGCTGAATCTGAGCTAGATGCGCATAACGTCGACAGACACTTTTAACAGCGGCTGATCGCCACCACCAAAGATAACGCCACACAGCGGTGTGACATCAAAATAATCACGCCCCCAGGCAGTGATAATGTGCTGCTCGCCGGCGATGCAGTTATTAGTGGGGTCATACTCAAACCAGCCCTCACCGGGCGCAAAAACGGATAACCAGGCGTGACTGGCATCAGAACCAACCAGTTTTTCCTGGCCCGGTGGCGGCAGGGTTTCCAGATAGCCGGAAACGTATTTGGCGGCAAAGCCCAGTGCCCGCAAACAACCGATCTGTACGTGGGCGAAATCCTGACAAACACCTGCCCGGGTACGCATCACTTCATCAATCGGGGTCGCCACTGTGGTGGCTGCCGGTGAATATTTAAAATCGCGGAAAATAGCGCTGGTCAGATCCTGTACTGCCGTCATCAGCGGCTTATCGTCGGTAAAATACGGCGCAGCATAATCACGCAGTTCATCACTGACTTTTACCATGGGCGAATCGAGCAGAAATTCCCGTGCCAGCAGAGTATTAGCATCATTGGACGACACCATCATCTCCCGCGCCTGACCGCAGGTAACACCCAGCTCGAGGTCGATCACACTGCCCTGACGGCGGGTTTCAACATCGGAGGTGGATACGATTTTCAGCACCTTGTGCGGCTGATGAATTTCAAAATGATGCGCCCAGTTGCCGTAATAATCTTCGCGGCGCACGTTAAAAGTGGTACCGGGTAAAATATCCAGTTGCGTACTGATGCATTGCTGACGCTTGCAGTTACGCGGCATCAGATGTGCCATGTTGTAGCAGTGTGAGACGCGGCCCGGATACTGATATTCGGTGATATGTTTGATTCGGTAGCGCATCAGAGCATCTCCATCGAATTGCGCACCAGCTGTTGCGATGCTTCACGATGATCAAAGTATTTATCGGTAATCTGATCACTCAGTCCGGCCATCAGCTGGTGACACTCTTCCATCGCCTCATGCAGCTTATCACGTTGCGGGGCTGCTTCAGGTAATGGCGGCATGGTTTGCTGTTGTACCTGTTGTTGTACCTGTTGTCCGCCCTGCTGTTGGCCATTCGGCCCCTGCGTCTGTTGTACAGCCTGAGGCTGAATACCGTCCGGCTGAGCACCTGGCATGGCGTCTGCCGCAGCAGTCTTAGGTTTGCCCTCTCGGCTGAGCTCTTTCAGCGGCGTCAGTTTAATCAGTACCTCAGCGCGCATCAGGGTGCGTTCTTCTTCGGTCAGCTCATGCAGCACAGTGTTCGGTTTAGGCAGTGCTTTTAAATGATCAGCAATGGTTTCCAGCTGATACATCAGTGAACGCGGATTGCTTTTATCGAGCAGAATCAGGTCCAGACTGGTCTGTACACTCATGCGGCCACGGTAGCGGCGGCGATAGCTGATCAGGGTTTCCAGTGTCAGCAGCAGAGATTCCGCCAGACGGTTCTGGTCGGTCTCGTTCACTACCGGTACCAGCAGACCACTGACGGCTTTATTGATCTGCTGGGCACGCTCCAGACGGCGTCCAAGCTCCATAAAGCGCCAGCCAAAGCTGCGGTTCATACTTTCCTGGGTCAGACCGGCAAACGCCATCAGTGCCGTAACCAGTGGGTCCAGCACCTCTTCCGGTGCGGAACGCAGGCTGTTATTAAGATCATTTGGCAGTTTGACCAGGGCATCACGGATGTCGTTAATGATGCGGAACGTATCCGACGACAACAGCTCTTTTGCCTGATCAGCGCAGAACAGCATGGAATTCAGATTGCTGGCGATACTGTTGCTCAGAGTGCCATTCTGCACCCAGCGCTCCAGCTGCTGCTCCGGTGTCACCTGTTCGTCCGGCAGCAGGATGGCAATCTCCTGCAGTGCCGCCAGCAGGTGTTCTTTCACCAGTGCTGTGGCCGGGGATTCACTGCTGAACTGCATAAAGGTGGTACGCAGAATACGCAGCGTACATTCGGCACGCTCGGCGTAACGTCCCATCCAGAACAGGTTTTCCACCACCCGGCTTGGCAGGCTGACAGATTCGGCTTCGCGGGTTGCCACCTGATCTTCGGCGTGTTCACTGCTGAGCAGACGCTCAGGCTCAGAATCCACCACCCAGGTGTCTTTACTGCGAGCGCCGGCCTGGTTGGCAATAACAAAACTGTTTTCATCTGCGCCGGAACGGGTCAGACCGCCAGGCATCAGTGTGTAGGATTCGGCAGACGCTACAGCGAAGGTACGCAGCACCGCAGGTCGTGGTGCCAGCTGCTGATTTTCCAGTGACGGCAGATGACCGGCACGCACGAACGGCTGCGCAATAAACTGCAGCGGATCGCGCTCAATCTGATTAGCCAGCTGTGCCAGAGCAGTATCGTCAAGCTCACAGGCACGCACACTGGCTTCGCCCGGTTTACGGTAAACCGGCTTGATAATCAGGTCTTTCAGGTTAGCGAGCACATACTCTTTGTCGGCGGTATCGCCACACCACCAGGTCTGTACCGATGGCAGACGCAGCTCGCGGCCCAGCAGAGCTTTAGAAATCTCAGGCAGATACTTAAGGAACACCGGGTTTTCGATCACCCCGGAACCCAGCGGGTTAGCCACCACCAGATTACCGGCGCGCACCACTTCCAGCAGACCCGGAACCCCAAGACGGGAGTCTGCGCGCAGCTCAACCGGATCACAGAACCAGTCATCCACACGACGCAGCAGCACGTCGACGCGCTTCAGACCATCCAGGGATTTCATCCACAGGCGACCATTGCGCACCATCAGGTCGTCACTCTGAACCAGAGGAAAACCCAGGTAATTCGCCATATAGGCGTGTTCAAAATAGGTTTCGTTGTGCGGACCTGGGGTCAGCAGCGCCACCCGTGCCTGAGCCGGATCCGGCGACAGACTGAGCAGCTTAGCGCGCAGACGCTGAAAGAAAGCCGACAGCCGGTGCACATGACTGTCACGGAACAGACTGGGGAAAACCCGCGACATAACCGTACGGTTTTCCAGCGCATAGCCAGCACCGGATGGTGATTGGGTACGGTCACCCAACACCATAAAGTCGCCGTTGGCGTCGCGGATAAGATCCACGGCATGCAGAATCAGGTCGTGATCACCAGGTAACTGGATGCCATGGCAGGCGCGCAGAAAACCACGGTGGCAGAACAGCGCTTCCGGCGGAATCACGCCGGTGCGGATCAGTGAGCGCTCACCATAAATGTCGCGCAACAGCAGATTGAGCAGTTCCGAGCGTTCCAGCAGTCCGCTTTCAACGCCGGCCCAGTCTTCACTGCCGATCACATTCGGCACCAGATCCAGATTCCAGGTGGTGGACTGCTGGTTCAGGTCGCCGTAAATATTATAGGTAGCACCGTCGTCACGCAGAATACGCAGCGCTTTCTGCTGGCGGTCGTTCATATCCTCCAGCCCGTACAGGCTGTCGAGGATACCCAACCAATGAGGACGCAGTGCACCCTCGGCTGTCAGCATATCATCGTGACGGCCATCGGCCGGCGGGTATAGCCATTCAGGCCGCAATTCGCTGCTATTCATTTCCGCTATTCATTGTTTTTTGCCTGTTCCGGGTGTCCTCTGTGCTGCCGCAGCAGCACAGATTAAGAAACACCCCTGAAGAATCTCAGCGCATTATAAAGCCGCATTCCTTAATTTTAAGAGATGCGACTTTAATTTATGGCTTACGGCGAAGATCCAGAGTGTAAGGATAGTCGTTCGGAGATTCTTCCGGCGGCGGTGCCATGGGTTTCGGGTCAGTATGCGGGAAGAACTCCCGCAATGCATCCACATCCGGATTCGGTGTGAACGGCCCCTGAGTATGGCCCATGTTACTGAAGCGGTTACCACGACGGGATTCCGCTTCAAACGCATTCACCGGGAAGGCATCGTAGCTGCGACCGCCAGGATGGCTGACCGCATAAGTACAACCGCCCACGGAGCGGCCATTCCAGGTATCGATCAGATCGAATACCAGCGGCGCATGAATGTCCACGGTTGGGTGCAACGCTGATGGCGGTGCCCAGGCTTTATAACGCACGCCCGCCACGTATTCGCCTTTGCGACCGGTAAAGGCCAGCGGCACCCGACGGCCGTTACAGGACAGCACATAGCGTTCACCGGTCATGCCGGAGATGCGCACCTGCAGACGTTCCACCGAGGAATCCACATAACGTGCGGTACCGAAGCTGGAAACTTCCTCACCCAGTACGTTCCACGGCTCAATCGCCCAACGCAGCTCGATGGTGATGTCATCCAGCTGTACACGACCGTAGTGCGGGAAGCGGAACTCTTCAAATGGCAGCAGCCATTCCGGTTTGAAATCCAGACCATGGCTCTGCAGATCATCGGCCACGTCACAGATATCACGCCAGATAAAATGCGGCAGCATGAATTTATCGTGCAGCCCCGTACCCCAACGCACCAGCGGCTTGCGGTAAGGTTCACGCCAGAAGCGTGCTACCAGAGCACGGATCAGCAGCGCCTGTACCAGCGCCATACGTCCGTGCGGCGGCATTTCAAAGCCACGGAATTCCAGCAGGCCCAGACGGCCGGCACTGGAACCCGGCGCAAAGAGCTTGTCGATACAGAACTCAGCGCGGTGGGTGTTACCGGTGACGTCGATCAGCAGGTTACGCATGATGCGATCCACCATCCACGGCTGTGGTACTTCGCCCACTGGCATCTGCTGGAAAGCAATTTCCAGTTCGTACAGGGATTCATCGCGCGCTTCATCCACCCGTGGCGCCTGACTGGTCGGGCCGATAAAGGCCCCGGAGAACAGATAAGACAGGGATGGGTGATGCTGCCAGAAAGTAACAAAACTCTGCAGCACATCGGGACGGCGCAGCAGCGGACTGTCCGCCGGAGTCGCACCACCCAGGGTGATATGGTTACCACCACCGGTACCGGTGTGACGGCCATCAAGCATGAATTTTTCTGCACCCAGACGGGATTCACGCGCCGCCTGATACAGTTCTTCCATATTGCTGACCAGCTCACGCCAGTTATTGGCCGGGTGAATATTCACTTCGATCACGCCCGGATCCGGGGTCACCAGCAGTTTTTTCAGGCGGCTGTCACGTGGCGGCTCATAACCTTCAATCACCAGCGGCAGATCCAGCTCCAGCGCACAGGCTTCCAGTTTGGCCAGCAGTTCAACATAGCTTTCCAGATACGGCAGCGGCGGCATAAAGACGTGCAGCTTGCCGCCACGGGCTTCAATACACAGCGCTGTGCGGGTCACGTCACGCCATACAGATTCGGCTGCAGGTTCGTCACGTCGGGTGTCATCCCCCGGGGTCTGAATTTCTTCCACCGCTGGTACCGGCACAGGCTCGGATGTCATCAGCTTATCGTGGGCAGCCAGCGGATCGCGTTTGGCGAATGGATCCAGCTCCTGCGGCAGCGGCACTTCTTCAGAGAACGGCAGACTGTCCAGCGGCAGACGCAGACCAACCGGAGAATCCCCGGGAATCAGTGTCAGGCGGCCACGGCGGGTTTCCCACAGGCTGGAATCCCAACGCTGTTGATAGAAATCCCAGGTCAGCGGCAGTACGTAACCGGTTGGCGTATCCAGCCCCTGCTCCAGCACGCGGACCAGACGGCGGCGCGCCAGGCTGTCTTTGGCAGAAGCAATGCGTTCATCCAGATTCACCGGCAGGTTCTGTTCCTGCAGCAGGTAATGCAGACCGTCTTCATAAGCCGCCTGCACATAACCGGTATCCAGACCGAGTTTATGCGCCAGCAGCTGACTGAAGCGTTCAGCGTCATCCACAGCGTGGCCGTAATCACGGTCAACACGGGCCAGCAGTTCTGCTTTACCCCACAAAGGTTCACCGTCGGTACGCCAGAACAGACCCAACGCCCAGCGTGGCACTTCCTCGCCCGGATACCATTTACCCTGGCCGTAATGCAGCAGCCCTTTCGGCGCAAAATGATTGCGCAGACGCAGCAGTAAGGTTTTTGCCAGCGCCAGTTTTTCTTTACCCAGCGCTTCGGTGTTCCACTGTGCGGATTCCATATCATCAATGGAAACAAACGTCGGTTCACCGCCCATGGTCAGACGCACATCGTCGTCTTCCAGCTGCTGCTGTACTTTATCGCCGAGCAGCAGAATGTCAGCCCACTCAGCATCGTTATACGGCTTGGTAACCCGTGGATCTTCGTGCACACGTGTTACGGTGTTGCTGAAATCAAACTCCACTTCACACTTATCGGTGAAGCCCTGAATCGGCGCTGCCGATACCGGGTCCGGAGTACAGGCCAATGGAATATGGCCTTCGCTGGCGAACAGACCAGAGGTCGGATCCAGACCGACCCAACCAGCACCCGGGATATACACTTCGCACCAGGCATGCAGATCGGTAAAGTCTTCTTCCGGACCGGAAGGGCCATCAAGAGATTTTTCATCCGCGGTCAGCTGCACCAGATAACCGGAGGCAAAACGCGCTGCCAGACCACAGTGACGCAGCAGCTGCACCAGCAGCCAGGCGCTGTCACGGCACGAGCCTTTACCGATATCGAGTGTTTCTTCCGGTGTCTGAATACCCGGCTCCAGACGCACCAGGTATTCAACACCCTGCTGTACCATCTGGTTAACAGCCACCAGAAAATCAATGGTGCGCATTTTTTCTTTCGGCACGGCATCGAACAGGGCTTTGAATTTTTTCCCTTCATCGCTGCATTCCAGATACTGCGCCAGCTCTTTTTTCAGCTGCTTATCGTATTTGAACGGAAATTCTTCGGCGTATTCTTCCAGGAAGAAATCGAACGGGTTGATCACCGTCATATCGGCGATCACTTCCACTTCTACGGAAAACTTTTTGGTTTTCTCCGGAAAAACCAGGCGCGCCAGATAATTACCGAAAGCATCCTGCTGCCAGTTAATAAAATGATCGGCAGGTTCCACTTTCAGACTGTAGCTGTGAATCGGCGTACGACTGTGAGGCGCCGGACGCAGGCGCACCACATGCGGCGACAGCGTAACCGGGCGATCAAAGGTGTAATAGGTATTGTGCTGTATCGCTACACGAATCGTCATGCGGACTCCGACATAAACCAGGTTTTTCCAATGACACTGTGCAACTCGCCAAGACTCATCTGCAGCGAATTCAGAGTATCGCGGAATTCTTCTCCGAGGCTGTCAGGCTCTGCTGCCGCCGGAATTTCTTTCTGCATTTCTTTCAGTGCTGCGACAACATCCGTGCTGCGTGGCAGGTTACCGGCCACGGTCAGCATTTTGCCAACACAATGATTGATGGTGCGCGGGAACTGCTCATCACCAATCAGATAATTCACCACCAGCGGCCCTTTAATAGAAGAGCGCGCAGCGCGACGGAACGGCTGTTCGGCGTTCAGTGAACGCAACACGTTGCCCCAGATAATCTGACGGTGGTTCACCGCAAAATCATCGTCCTCCACCTGCAGGATTGCGGCTACACCGGCATCCAGGTTACGGGTGGTCATATCTGCACGCTCCAGGTTCTGACCAAGACGCATCATGTCCCAGGCCGAATCACGTGGCATATTCACAAACCACAGACCAACGATCTGCTGACAGGCTTTAATCACACTGTCGAGAAACTCGTGACGATTGCTGCGATTAATACCCTGTGCCAGGTTCTCCTGTACGTACAGCGTCAGTTCGTTCACCAGTTCCCAGGTCTCCGGCGGAATCACATCACGGGTAGTACGGATGTTTTCCCGCACCGCTTTCAGCGATGACACCATGGAGGAGTAATTGCTTTCATCCCCCAGCAGAAACTTCACCACGTTACGCTCATCACGCACAGAGAAGCGCTCATTAAAGTCATGTTCAAGGCTGTTGATGACAATCAGGTTATACCAGCCAAGATTCACGCGACGGGGTAAATCAAACAGCAGTTTGTCGTAGATACTGACCAAACGCGCAGTACTCTCTACACGTTCCAGATAACGGGCAGCCCAATAAACTCGCTCAGCAACTTTTGACAGCATTACTTACTTCCCCCTGCTTTTTTCGCCGCTTTTTTGGCCGCACTTTTTGGCGAATTGGTATCGACAATCCAGGTGTCTTTACTGCCCCCGCCCTGTGATGAGTTCACTACCAGTGAACCTTTTTTCATCGCTACCCGGGTCAGCCCCCCTGTAGTCACGTAGCTGTCTTTGGCCTGCAGCACAAACGGACGTAAATCCAGGTGACGCGGCTCAATTTTGTTCTTACCGATTAAGGTTGGTGCCGTGGACAAGGCCAGTGTTGGCTGGGCGATGTAGTTGCGCGGATTTTCTTTGATCAGACGGGCAAACTCTTCGCGTTCTTTTTTGGTCGAGTGCGGTCCAATCAGCATACCGTAACCACCGGACTCGTTGGCCGGCTTGACCACCAGCTTATCGAGGTTTGCGAGCACGTATTCACGCTGCTCATCGTCGTAACACAGATAGGTTTTAACGTTCGGGATCAGCGGCTCTTCGTTCAGGTAGTAACGGATCATATCCGGTACATAGGCATACACGACTTTATCATCGGCCACACCGGCGCCCGGCGCGTTGGCCAGTGCGACGTTACCGGCTTTCCAGGCACGCATCAGACCCGGTACACCCAGCGCAGAATCCGGCAGGAAGACTTCCGGGTCGAGATACAGGTCGTCGATACGGCGATAAATAACGTCAACGCGCTCGAAACCAGAGATGGTTTTCATGTACACGCAGTCATCGTCTTTAACCACCAGATCGCTGCCTTCGATCAGCTCGGCACCCATGCGCTGAGCCAGGAATGCGTGCTCAAAATAGGCAGAGTTGTAGATCCCCGGTGTCAGCACCACCACAACCGGTTTGGCAATACGGCGCGGTGACAGAGAAGCCAGCGTATCAAACAGATGTTCCGGGTAATCACCGACCGGAGCGATGTTCACGTTCTCAAACACTTCCGGAATAACCCGCTTCATAATGGAACGGTTTTCCAGCATGTAAGAAACCCCGGACGGTACCCGCAGGTTGTCTTCCAGTACATAGAACTGGCCGTCTTTATCGCGCACCAGATCCGTACCACAAATGTGCGCCCACACGCCAAAACGTGGGCTCATGCCCTCGCATTCTTTTCGGTAGTTTTTCGATTGCTTGAGAACGAATTCAGGGATGATGCCATCTTTAATAATGTTCTGATCATGGTACAGATCATCGATGAACATATTCAGCGCTTTCAGTCGCTGCTTCAGACCGGCTGCGGTTTTATCCCACTGAGCGCGGGAAATAATCCGTGGAATCATATCGAATGGCCATGCGCGGTCGATATTGCCGCCTTCTGTATAAACAGTAAAAGAAACCCCCATTTCTTTGATGGTGGCCTCCATGGCAATTTTCCGGGACTGGATGTCTTCCTCAGATAAGCTGCTCATGTAACTCACCAGGCGTTTCGCCGGTTGTCGGGCGTTGCCCGGGCTGCTGAACAGTTCATCAAAAAATTCCCCCTGCGGGGCATACTCTTTCCATTCTATAGACATACAGCTCCTCTAAGCCTTTTGCGGCAAAACGGATCCTGCCCTCAGGGCAGGCAGAAACAGGGCTTTGGTAAATGAGGCGTCATTATCTTCAGCCTTTTGCACCAAAAAAGACCTGCGAGAACCAAAGTTGAGCATTGTGAACATTGCAGACCACTTATTTGCCCAATATGTCAACTTTGCTATCAAAAACGGTGCCAAATATGGCGGTTTTGAGCAAGAACGACTTTCTGCTTAGAAGGGGTCTGCTCTGGTCCTGATATTACGCTTATTTAAGCGTGGGTCGATGATCCACAACAGCATTTTTCAAACAGCTGCCAATACTCTCTTCCGACAGGCCAGCCGACTTGTGCTCTTTAGCGGAGCACGTGTTACAACAAGCCGCCTGCTGTGCCCTATCGCAGTCCTTAATAGTTATTTCCTTTCGCTGCTATGATGGTTTTTATATAGAAACTATTAATTAATCTGCCTAATCTGATCGAAATACTTAAACAGAATCCACAGTGGATAATGACAGTAACAGGTATATCCAGATGACAACACTGCAGCCGAATCTCCCGCCCAGCAGCCAAAGCTGGGGCAATATTCTTATCAGCCATGCGCGCCAGCATCCTCTTGTTGCTACCGGACTGCTGACAGCAACCGTCGCCGTAGCATTGTTGCTGCTGCAAAGCCTGATACAGATCGTCCGCGGTGAGGCGACCTTGTTTGCGCAGTTCGCCTTGCTGGGCGGCAGCGCCGGGTTTCTGGCCACCGCTGCCGGCGCAGCACCTGCCCTGCTGCTGCGCGGAATCCGTCAATCAACGGAAGATGCCATGCTCGGCTTCGCCGCCGGAATGATGCTGGCGGCAGCGGCATTTTCACTGATTCTGCCCGGCATAGATGCCGGTACTGAGATGACCGGCAGTGCGTTAGGTGGCGGCATTCTGGTGGTCATCGGGCTCTTTCTCGGCGCCGCACTGATGCTGGGGCTGGATGAGTTCACCCCCCACGAACATGATAAAACCGGCCCCTGCGGACCCGGCCATGAACGCTGCGACCGCGCCTGGCTGTTCGTATTTGCCATCGCTCTGCACAATCTGCCAGAAGGCATGGCAGTGGGTGTCAGCTTTGCCCAGGGCGATATCAGCGTTGGCCTGCCACTGGCAACCGCTATTGCACTGCAGGATATCCCCGAAGGTCTGGCCGTCGCGCTCACCCTGCGCGCCGCCGGTTTTAAACCAGGCTTTGCCGTATTCATCGCTGCCGGCAGTGGGCTGCTGGAGCCGGTGGGCGCATTGCTCGGCGTGGGGCTGGCTGGCGGCCTGATGCTGGCATACCCGATTGGACTGGGCCTTGCTGCCGGCGCCATGCTGTTTGTGGTTTCGCACGAAGTGATTCCGGAAACCCACCGCAATGGTCACCAGACGGTAGCAACTCTGGGCTTAATGACAGGCTTTTCTCTGATGATGGTGCTGGATACCGCGTTGGGTTAAGTCACCGTACACACACCCTGTGATTTCCCACCCGCAATTCGCTAAACCATTGCGATGCTGATGCCGCAGCCGTCACGGAACCCGATGGCTGCGGCATGCAGAACAAAAGCACGGGATGCTCAAAGCAGAAACATCCGATATACCTGACATTACTTATACAATACATATACATGATGTATAGTTATAGCAATGGTGCTCAGATGCTTCTGCAGCCTGCTTATATCAACTGCCTTTATCAACTACGGAGAGACTGGCGTGCGACTGGGACTGATTCTCGGAGATCAACTGTCAGACTCACTGGCCACGCTGCGCGTGCTTGATGCCGGTAACGATGTCATCGTTATGGCCGAGGTGCCGGAGGAAGCAACCTACGTCCGCCATCACAAACAGAAAATTGCCCTGCTGTTCTCTGCCATGCGCCACTTCGCTGCCCGCTTGCAGGACGCTGGCTGGCAGGTACGCTATTACGATTACCGGCAGTCCGTTTCACTGGGTTTCCGCAGTCTTGTTGATGTGCTGGCAGCCACAGTAAAAGAACAGAACAGCACCGGGCAGAATAAAGTCTCAGAAATCGTCCTTACCCGCTGCGGTGAATACCGCCTGCAACACGCCATAGATCACCACTGGTCTGATCAGCTGGGACTCCCTGTCAGCGTTTACGAAGACGACCGCTTTATTTCCACACCTGAAGAATTTGCCCAATGGGCTGAGGGTCGCAAGCAATTGCGCATGGAATATTTCTATCGCGAAATGCGCCGTAAAACCGGTCTGTTGATGGAGGCTGAACAGCCACTCGGCGGACAATGGAACTTCGACCATGACAACCGCGCAGCTTATAAACGAGAAGTACCTTTACCACCGCCACTGACGTTCACCCGGAGCAATACCGATCAGGCTGTTGCACAGCTGGTAGAACAGGAATTTTCCGGGCATCCCGGAGCAATGGACAGCTTCATCAACGGCAGCAGCTGGGCAACGACACGGCAACAGGCACTGCAGGCGCTGATTCATTTTATTGAACACCGGCTACCTCACTTTGGCCGCTATCAGGATGCCATGATCAGCAGTGCTGCACTCGGCAACGCGGCTGACACTATGTTCCACAGTCTGCTGTCACCCTACATAAACTGCGGCCTGCTGGAGCCAATGGAAGTCTGTGAAGCGGCAGCGCACGCCTTTCATCAGGGACAGGTACCATTAGAAGCGGCGGAAGGATTTATCCGGCAGATAATAGGCTGGCGGGAATTCGTCCGCGGCATTTACTGGAATTATATGCCGCAATATGCCGGACTTAATGGCCTGCAGAATAATCGTTCCTTACCAGCAGTTTACTGGCACGGAAAAACCAACATGCATTGCATGAAAGAATGTTTCCGCAATACCTTCGCCAATGCTTATGCGCATCATATTCAGCGTTTAATGGTCACCGGCAACTTTGCCCTGCTGACCGGCGTTAATCCTCAGGAAATCTGCGACTGGTATCTGGCAGTGTACGCCGACGCTTATGACTGGGTAGAACTGCCCAACACCCTGGGCATGGTCATGCATGCCGACGGCGGGCTGCTGGGCTCAAAACCCTATTGTGCTTCCGGCAAATATATTGCAAGGCAATCGGATTACTGTCGCCACTGCAGTTATGATGTAAACACAGCCGAAAAGGACAACAGCTGTCCTTTTAACAGCCTTTACTGGCACTTCCTGCAGCGACACCGGCAGCAGTTTGAAAAGAATCCGAGAATGAGCATGATGTATCGCAGTTTTGATCGTATGAATGAAGAAAAGAAAGCAGCGATAATCTCACGGGCTGAAAACTGCCTGAAAAATATCGATGATCTGTAGAGCAAGTAAAAAAGGAATTACTGCATCCATTGTTCTGCAAAAAACATTCGTTGTTCCAGTCGATTGGGAGAAATTAAGGAACCCTTTCCCTGCTTCATAGTCTGAGAAATCAGGTGAGTTAATGATGACATTAGCTCGGAATTTCCTGGAATTAATCAGGGAGAAAGACGATGAAAGTACATATAGGAATCAGCGAAGAAAACCGTCAGGATATTGCCAAAGGTCTGAGCCGCTTTCTGGCGGACACATACACTCTGTATATGACCACTCACAACTTCCACTGGAACGTGACAGGCCCGATGTTTAACAGCCTGCATACTATGTTTGAAGAACAGTACACCGAACTGTGGAATGCCATTGACCCGATCGCCGAACGTATCCGTTCTCTGGGCTTTACCGCACCGGGTTCTTACGCACAGTTTTCTGAATTAACCACGTTGCCGGATGCACCGAAAGAGCCACCCAAAGCGATGGAGATGGTCCGTATTCTGGCCGATGGCCACGAATCAACGGCACGCACTGCGCGTAATCTGTTTACACTGCTGAACGAAGCCGGTGACGAGCCTACTGCAGACCTGCTGACCCAGCGTCTTGCCGCCCACGAGCAGACTGCCTGGATGCTGCGCTCGCTGCTGGATGATAAGCAGTAACAAAGCGCGTCGTACATAAGAAAGCCGGCTTGCGCCCACTGCTGTCCCACAGTTTAA
>NZ_DJIO01000167.1:0-21782 GCF_002433655.1 Thalassolituus sp. UBA6592
CGGGCGTGCCTCACCAATAATGTCATTATCCAGACCCGCCATGATTTTCAGCAGCGTAGACTTACCGGAGCCGTTCAGACCCAGTACGCCGATTTTGGCGCCAGGGAAAAAAGACAGAGAAATATCACGCAGAATCTGACGCTTGGGCGGAACAATCTTGCCCAGTCGATTCATAGTGAAAACGTATTGTGCCATGTAAATTTACCTCGTTTCAGTTGCCGGCAACGCTACTCAAAAGCCGCGCGTAAGGCAACCGCAGTGATCAACAGCCATGTCCGTAGCGAAATAAAAACCGGCGGTAGCCGTACTTAACAGCAACGCCTGACGACACTGCGCCAGACCCGCCCGATTATTTGCCCTAATTGTAACTTATTCTGCCGGCAACAAGTCTATTGCCTGAGATTCACATAACCGGGAAGATATATACCTGATCTGGCGTAATTGCACCGCAGTTGCTTCATAATCCGACAGAATCGTACCGTCATAGCAGCTACTTGTGCCATTAAGAGCATGCCGGGTGTCTGTTTAAGGCAAAAAGAAAATCCGCATCAACGCGGCAGGCTCACAGCCATTGGCTATTCCGCGCCAGCGCATGCATAAACTGCGACGCAGTGCTTAATACAAACGGTTTAACCCTTCCAGACTCAGGCTATACTGAGATTGCACACAAAAACTTCAGGGGATTGAAGGCGCGAATGCGAAACAATACGTTTTCATCAATGGATCAGAAGGAACCGCGTTTTTCCGGTCTGCTGAATATTCCGTTATTCGTGCTCAGCTTCCTGATGCTCTCCGCGGTTCTTGGCTGGACCAGCTGGCAGTCGTACCAGCAGGAAAGGATGATGCATACCTCCGAAGTCCGGCAGACGCTGACTAATTACGCCCAGCAGGCAGGCCAGCTGGCGCAGGCCGGAATCTCTGCCAATATCACCTTCGTTAAAGCCTACAAAGAACAATTTGTGCAGGCAGCTGCCGGTAGCCAACAGGCCCGCGATCAGCTGTGGGCTGAAATGCAGCAGCCGATTTTCAGTATCAGCGGTTTTATTCTGTTCGACAGCGACGGCAACTATCTCTTTCAGCGAGGTGATTCGCTCAGCGTGAATGAAGTCGCTGATATTTATGTCAATCTAACACTGAGTGACGACCAACACGGCCTGTTTCAGTTGCGCTATGGCGTAAAAGGCGGCTTTTACGCCTTCACCCGCTTTACCGCCAGCAACGGCAAAAGCTATGTACTGATCAGTCGCCGGGAATACGGCCAGCTGTCGCAGATTATTTACGACGGCCACTTTCCCGGTTTTGAAATGCTGCTGATCGACAACCGCACCGAAAGCATCAGCATTCGCGCGCAATATTTTGCCGACTCAGAAAATCAGCCGCCACTGACCAGCGCAGAAAGTAACGCCTTTATATTCCGCACCCATATTCCCCACACGCATTGGGATGTCGCCGCCCTGCCGGTAAAAGACAGCACCAACCCAGGCATCACTGAACGATTGCTGTCGCCGCTGCTGATTTTAGGCACCTTTGCCATCCTCACCGTTATTCTGTGGCTGGTCATGAGTCGCCAGCAACGCAAAGCAAAAATGATTCAGGCCAGTCAGCGACAAACAGAACAGCGTGCAGACCGGGTACTGGCATCCATTGATGACGCATTAATTTCAACCAATTCACAAGGCGTTATTGATTACGTTAACCCCAAAGGGGCCGCGCTGTTAATGGAGCTCGGCAGCCGTGAATTTATCGGTAAATATCTGTCCGCGGTATGGCCGCATAAACAGGCATTATGGAACCGCGGACTTTCGTCGGAGGAGCTGGAAATGCTGGCCGACAGCGGCCGGCGCATGGCCATCGCGATAGGTAAAGAAGAGCGCATTCTCGAACAGCAATACAACCCACTGTACGAACAGAAAAAAATCAGCGGCATTGTCTGGCTGCTGCGTGATATTACCGATGCTGAACACGTCAGCCAGGCCATGCTGAACAGTCAGCAACGCTACAAAGCACTGTTTGAAGAATCCGGTGTTGCGCACTGCGTGATTGATCTGTCAGATTTCCACGGCAATATCCGCGACCTTAAAATTGTACAGATTAATGATTCTGCCGTACGAATGTCCGGCGCGCCGGACCGCGACTATCTGCTGAAGAATTTTTCCCATCTCGATACAAACAGTGAAAACCCACAATTTATCGGTGCACTGCAGCGTGCCATAGAGTTGCAATTACCCAGCACCGAAGTCGAAATACAGCTGCATTGTTTTGACGGTGTCACCCGGGATTTCTGGATCAACCTGAGCCTCCACTCAGGGCAGAAAAATCATGTTCTGATCACACTGATGGACATTACCGAAAGCAAACAGGCGACCAATCAGATCCGCGAACGGGAAGTTTTCTGGTCAAGCATCACCACCAGCATGCCGGATGTCATTTATGTGATCGATATGGATGAAACCCTGCGTCCGAAAACCGTTTACCGTAACCGTGATGTATCGGTCATGCTTGGCTACCCGGATGAAGTCCGCGATGGCACCACCAGCTGGCTGGATTTTGCGCCGCCGTCACAGCTGGAAACTATCAAAAAGAATATCTGGGGCAACCGCCATATGAAGCCCGGCGAAACCCGTGAAGCTGAAGTTGTGTTCCTGCACTACGATGGCAGTGAGCGGGTATTAAAATCCCTCGATACGCCGATCCGCTTTGACGAAAATGGTCTGGTCACACGCTATATTGGCAGTGTCCGCGACGTAACTGACGAAGCCCGCAAACGTCAGCAGCTGATTGATTCTGAAAGCCGTTATCGTTTGCTTGCTGAAAATATCAGCGACGTTATCTGGGCTTCCGATCTTAACCTCAACTTTAACTTTGTAAGCTCCTCGGTCGAACGCCTGCTCGGTTATAAACAGGACGAACTGCTGGGTGAAGGTGTAAAAGCCATTTTCCAGCGCAGTGATATCCGCGGCATGGTGCGTGATATGCGCGCCATGCTGGAAGACGCAAAAACTAATCCGCTTCGTTGCGGCAATGAAAAGGGTCAGATCCGCTTCGATATTCAGGCCACGACCAAAAGCGGTGAATCCGTTTTACTGGAACTGCAGGCATCACCACTGTGGAATGAAGACAACGAACTGGAAGGTATTCTCGGCATCTGTCGCGATGTCGGCGAAGCCCGTGCTCTGGAACAGGAGCTGAGACTGGCAGCGGAAGTATTCGCCAACAGTAACGAGGCCATCATCATTACCGACAGCGACATGCACATCGCCAACGCCAACCGCGCTTTCCACGCCATAACCGGCTTCCCATGTGACAACGTGATTGGCAAAACCCCGGACTTTCTGATTTCCCGGGAACGTCACGGTACTACCTTCCTGGATAATATCCGTCATGCCCTGGTGAATGATGGCTATTGGCAGGGCGAAGTGTTTTACCGCTGCATGGATGATGAAATCCGCACTGGCTGGGCCGGTATTACCGCCATCCGCGATAAAGATCAGCAACTGCAGAGTCTGATCATCATTATGTCGGATATCACCGAACGCAAAGTGATTGAAGAACGCATTCATAAACTGGCGTATTTTGATCCGCTGACCGGCCTGCCAAACCGTACGCAGATGCATGAACGTCTGGACAGTATGATCCGCCACGCCAAAGACGCAGATCAGTGTGTCGCCCTGCTGTTTATCGACCTCGACCGCTTCAAACCGATCAACGATTCCATGGGCCATCCGGCCGGTGATCAGGTACTGAAACAGGTTGCCCAACGCCTGCAGGAATGTACCAAAAAAGACGATCTGGTCTGCCGTATGGGCGGCGACGAATTTACTCTGGCAATCGGTGGACTCAACGACAGTAATCAGGCCAGTGATATGGCCCTGAAAGTTGCCGAGCGGATATTACACACCCTGAATAAACCGTATCTGCTGCAGCAGCGGGAAGTCTTTATCAGCGCCAGTATCGGTATTTCCGTTTTCCCCCATGATGGTGACGACGTGCTTGAACTGCTCAAATATTCAGATATGGCCATGTATTACGCCAAGAATATGGGCCGCGATAATGTGCAGTTCTTTGATGAAAAAATGAACGCCAAAGCGGTTGAGCTGATGGAGCTGGAAAACGACCTGCATCAGGCACTGGCACGCAATGAACTTGAGCTGTGGTTTCAGCCTCAGTATCAGGCACTCAGTGGCAGCGTAGTCGGTGCCGAAGCGCTGTTACGCTGGAACCATCCTCAAAAAGGTCTGCTGCCACCGGGCATTTTTATTCCGATTATTGAAGACACAGGCCTGATCGTCCCCATCGGCGAATGGGTATTAAAACAGGCCTGTAAAAAATTCGCCTTCTGGCAGCAACATGGTCTGGCCGTTAAGCGCATTGCGGTTAACGTTTCCGCCCGTCAGTTCAAACACGATGGCTTTATTCAGGTGGTAAAAGATGCCATCCGCGATGCCGGTATTCAGCCATATCAGCTCGAACTGGAACTGACCGAAAGCATTCTGATGGATGACGTGTCGCACACTCTGGGCGTACTGACGGCGCTGCGGAAAATCGGTGTCCGCACGGCCATCGACGATTTTGGCACCGGCTATTCTTCGCTCAATTATCTGAAGCAGTTCCCAGTGGATATTCTGAAAATCGACCGCAGCTTTATTCAGAACCTGCCGCAGAATATGGACGACGCGCAGATCACCCGCACCATTATTGCCATGGCCCACAACCTCGGCATGGGCGTGATAGCTGAAGGCGTGGAAACCTCTGCCCAGCAGGAGTTTCTTATTTCGGCAGAATGTGAAGAAGTTCAGGGCTTCCTGTTCAGCCGGCCACTGCCGGCAGAGCAACTGGAAGAATTACTGCAATTGCCCGCTGCCACTCACTGAAGTGGCTGATCCTGTCTGCTCATAAAGCACTCAACATTGGGCCTTCCCATAGCGGACGGCAGGCCCATCGTGAAGGGATTTCACACCCATAGTGACAGCTTCTCATGTGCCATGCTGAACAGTTTGCGCTAGAATGCCCGCCTTTCCGATTTGAACCAGATCTTACCCCTTAATAAAGAGGACGCCCTGATGTTTAGCCGTGATATGAACATAGCGGATTTTGACCCGGAACTGTGGTCCGCGATGAAAGCCGAAGATGCCCGTCAGGAGCATCACATCGAGCTGATCGCCTCCGAAAACTACACCAGCCCACGTGTCATGGAAGCTCAGGGCTCTCAGCTGACCAACAAGTACGCCGAAGGTTATCCGGGCAAGCGTTACTACGGTGGTTGTGAACATGTTGACGTGATCGAGCAACTGGCCATCGACCGCGCCAAAGAACTGTTCGGTGCGCCGTATGCCAACGTACAGCCGCACTCAGGTTCGCAGGCCAACGCCGCGGTTTACTTCGCGCTGTGTCAGCCTGGCGACACCATCCTGGGCATGAGCCTGGCGCACGGTGGTCACCTGACTCACGGTGCTTCCGTATCCTTCTCTGGCCGTATCTACAACGCGGTTCAGTACGGTCTGAATCCGGAAACCGGCGAAATCGACTACGCCGAAGTTGAGCGTCTGGCCCGTAAACACAAGCCAAAAATGATCGTTGCCGGTTTCTCTGCCTACTCACGCGTCGTTGACTGGCAGCGTTTCCGTGACATCGCCGATGAAGTTGGCGCTTACCTGTTTGTTGATATGGCCCACGTTGCTGGTCTGATCGCTGCCGGTCAGTACCCATCACCGGTTGGCATCGCGGACGTCGTCACCACCACCACCCACAAAACCCTGCGTGGTCCACGTGGCGGTCTGATTCTGGCCAAAGACGATGAAGAGCTGCAGAAGAAACTGAACTTCGCTGTATTCCCTGAATCCCAGGGCGGCCCGCTGATGCACATCATCGCGGCTAAAGCAGTGTGCTTCAAAGAAGCCATGAGCGCAGAATACAAAGAGTATCAGGCGCAGGTGCTGAAAAATGCTCAGGCGATGGCGAAAACCTTTATGGAACGCGGCATCAACATCGTGTCCGGCGGTACCGACGACCACCTGTTCCTGGTAGATCTGATCGGTAAAGAGTACACAGGTAAAGACGCTGACGCTGCTCTGGGCCGCGCCAACATCACTGTGAACAAAAACTCTGTGCCAAACGATCCACGCTCACCGTTCGTAACCTCTGGTCTGCGTATTGGCTCTCCGGCCATCACCAGCCGTGGTTTCAAAGAAGAGCAGGCTATTCAGCTGACTGGCTGGATCTGTGACGTGCTGGACGGTCTGGAATCCGGTGATTCCGCCGCCGCCGAAGCCGAAGTTCAGGCCAAAGTAATCGCTCTGTGCGAACAGTTCCCGGTTTATAAATAAGCCTGAACTGATGTAAAAAAGCCCGCTCCGGAACCATCCGCCGCGGGTTTTTTTATACATCAGTAAAAGTACTGATGTTCCGTTTGTCATTAAAATGTCACTGGAATGTCATAGCATCGCCAGATTACAGTTCTGTTCCCACGCTGTTCATATCCGGAGAATAACTATGTCTGATATGCCCAAGCCGTTATCTGAAACTGACCTCAGCAACATGCTCAGCGATGCTGAAAGCATGCTGGATGAAGCCTCCCACGGCTTCTGGAGTCTGTCCCGCCTGCCGCGTCCTGAACTCTGGCAACAACACCCCTGGGCCGATGAAGTCTGTGGCTTCTGGGTTATCGCCGTGATGGGCAAATCCTGCATTTACTACAACGACCTGAGCAAAGGCTTCTGCGTCGGACAGTTCAGTAAATGGGGCATCATTGACGATTATCAGCCAGCCAAAACCAGCCTGCCGGAACGCCTCAACGGGCTGTTTGCTCAGCGCTCTCTGAGCAAGGCCTGACGGCGAACATGACCCACTGGCGGAAAATCACCCCGCCAGTCCTGGGGTCATAAAACAGGCTATTTCCCTGCTGCAGGTGCAGTTCTGCCATTTCTGCCAGTGCACTGCTGCGCCAGATCCCCTATCTCACCCTGTGCCCTCTGCCACGTATTTCCGCCACGCGATCAGCCACGTTATTTTGTCCGGCTGTTACCTCCCGCCCTTATCTCCCGCTGGTTAATCTGAGTGCGTTAACTCTGAACTCAACGCTAAACCTGTCAGCTGCCCACAGCTGCCATAACGATAATAAACAGGATAACCGGAGGTCGGTATGACTCACTCAGCCTCAGCGAACAGTGAACACAACGCGTGCAACATCACATCAGCGTCAGCACCAGCATCAGAAAAACCAGTAAAGCGCATGACCGCAGGCGAACGTGCCGGGATTCCACCACGGCGTATGGATTTCGAATTCGCCGATAACACCCAGCGCTACTGGTATCGCAACAGCCCGTTTCTGACCACCTTCTGGAGCACATTGTCAGCGCTGTTCCCGGAAGGGGAAACCTTCTTCGTCGATTCGGTGCGCAACTACCGCAAAGACATCACCGACCCGCTGCTGAAAGATCAGATCACCGGCTTTATCGGTCAGGAAGCCATGCACAGCAAAGAACATAAAGCCTTCAATGACCTGGCGGAGAAACACGGTCTGCCCGCGGGCAAGCTGGATAAAGAACTCGGTGTGCTGCTGCGCTTTGCCCGGCGCACACTGCCGAAGAAGCACCAGCTGGCAGTGACCGTCGCACTGGAGCATTACACCGCGATTCTGGCTGAACAGTTACTGCGCGACCCGTCTCATCAGGCCAATATTCAGGACCCGGAAGCACTCAAGCTGTGGATGTGGCATGCGCTGGAAGAGAACGAACACAAAGTCGTGGCATACGATGTCTACCGCCAGGTCGGCGGCGGCTATCTGCACCGCATCCTCACCATGCTGGTCGTCACCCTGTTTTTCTTTGCCGTCGTTGGCTCCGGCCACCTGCGCCTGCTGGCTGCAGACAGAAAACTGTTTGATATCAAAGGCAATCTGAAAGGTTTCTGGTATCTGTGGGGGCCGCGCGGCCTGTTCCCGAAACTGCTGCCGCAGTACCTCGACTTCTTCCGCCCGGGCTTTCACCCAAGTCAGCACGATACTGTTCAGCTGCTGGACGATTGGCGCGAAAAGATGCTTCGCCCGGGCGGCATGCTGGCCGACCAGATTAAGCTGCGCAGCGCCGGTTAAACTTCTCTGAAAACAGGCCTGTACGAATAATTGCTGAGAAATTCGTACAGGTCTGCCACCTGCTGCGGCATCTAACAATAGGGTCAATTGCGATAGACTTTGTCCCTCTCCTCCCCATACTTCTCCAGACCAATTACGCCATGCGCATTGCCTGTTTCCGTTGCCCCTCGACACAACACCGGGCGCTGACAGGGATGGCGTCTCAGAAGATGATAAGGAGTTCGTTATGCCACTGCCCAAACACCTTTCCGTGCTGGTTCTGACCGCAGCTATTGCCGCCTGCAGCGGTGGTGGCGGAGGCGGCGGTGGCTCCGATAACGACGATACGCCGGAACCGGAAGAACCGGCACCAACCGAACAGGTTGACCGTGTCAGCCTTACCGGTCTGGCCATTAAAGGCCTGGCCGTCGGTGCTCTGGTGGAGCTTTTCCCGCTGAATGAAAGCAGTGGCGATTTTGCCAGCACGCCGGTCGCTACCGCCACCACAGATGCCCGTGGTCAGTACAACTTTGATTTTGAAGACAGTACGCCGCCATCTGGTCTGGTGAAGCTGGTGATCCGCTATCAGGATGGTGCGGAATTGCAGTGTGACAACCTTAATTCTCCGGATGGAGATGCTGACGCCTGTTATGTTGATGGCGGTAACGTAGGTGTAGGCGAATTCTACCCAATGCCAGCGAACTTCCGCCTCGAATCCGTGGCTAACTTCGACAGCACTGTGATCGACGAAGAAGGCTCCCGTATCATCAATGTGACCGCCATCAGCTATCTGATGAGCGCCCTGCAACAGGCCTACGGCGGTGACTTTACCCCGGCCGAGCAGGCTGCCCGGGCCGAAGCTCAGATCCGCGCCATTTTCGGTATGCCAGCCAGCACCGATCTGACCGGTGATACTCCGGATAACCTGGTGGATGATGCCGACGAAGGCGACGATGTGTATGGCGCCCTGAACGCAGCCTTTGTGCGCATTGCGAAAGACAGACCTACAACGGTCGATGTCGTTATCGACGACTTTATCGCCGCCATTACCAGCAACGGTGAAGTCGGGCAGATTTTGTGGAAGTCCGCAAACGACGTGCCCACTCTGCAGGCACTGATTGACAGCGCTGTAGCCCTGGGCAACACCACCACGGAGTTTGATGCCATTCAGGCAGAAATCAACGCCATCGAAGAGAACGACACCTACACCAACAAAGTCCCACCGGTCGTTACTCTGGGCAGCAACCGCACCGTCGAACCCGGCGCCAGCGTAACGCTGAGCGCCAGCGCCATTCAGGGCATCGCCGGCCAGAGTATCGCCTACAGCTGGAGCAGTAATGCCCCCGGCCTGACCTTCGGCACCTCTGCCAGTACCACCTTCACCGCTCCGCTGACCGAAGGCAATTACCGCATCACGGTGCAGGTCACAGATGGCGTAACAAACCTGCAAAGCTCATCAGCCATGACTCTGAGCGTGCAGGCTCCGACCATTGTCGGCTCCGCGCTGGATGGAAACTACCACATCAACTATGCCTCGCGCCGCCTGGAACTGCGCGCGACGCCTTATGCCATCCTGCTGCGTAACGAAACGGAAGACGGCGGTGTCTTTAATATCAGCACGGATGGTGACGGTTCTGTTCTGCAGGAAACAGCTGACTTCAGCGACACCAGCTCCATCATTGAAGGCAATCTGTCTGACCCTAACTTCCCGGATATTTATACCGAAGTCTTCAACGAACCCGGTGATGGCTTCTCGGCACCACTGGCGGTTAAAGCCTCTGGTATTGCCACTATTAATGTGCCGGAAAGCGCCGAAGTGGAAGCGGAATACCATATCGACAGCGCCTTTACCCTGCGCCTGATTCCGGTCAGCCAGGATCAGAGCCTGTTCTTTGGTTTTGGTGCCCAGGGCACGCTGGACTACGCTCTGGTGAATGGCCAACCGGATCTCACCGATCTGCGCTTCAGTGGTATGGAAAACCTGAATCTGGCCCTTGGCCGGGTGAATGACCAGACCGGCAGCGATATTATCCGCGATGCGGCCTATAACGGCTTTGAGCTGGAGGTGGGGGTACGCGACAGCGGCGAAGGTACACAGGTTGAAGTAAATGCCTTTGACTCACGCTTTGACTTTGATGCTCAGGGTAATCTGCAAGCCACTGAAAATGGCAATGTCGAAATGTTCGGTCGTCCTGGCGTGCTCGGCTATATGAATCTGGAAGGGTTTTTCGACAACCAGTCCCTGCCGGAAGCGGAAACCTACAGCTTCAATCAGGGTCGCTTTGTCTCGGATGAGCCGCAGGCTGGAATCGATGATGATGGTGCTTATACGTCAGCCCTGCTGGCATCCGATCAGTCAGCCATCGTGCTCACTTCACTGCATTGGAATAACGACGTAACTTCAGACCCGGGCGCTACGGATTTCTCCGCTGGCACTCAGTTTTACAGCGCCAACAGCGTGGCGGTTTTCCTGCGCTCTCCGGAGCAGAACATCGACCTCGGTGGCGCCTCCTTCTCGGTCGGTTCTCAAAGCTACTTCAGCCTCTATGATGATTCCGTTCCCGGTTATTCATTCGGTATCCGCAGCGAATACGGCACCCTGACGATAGACGACAGTGGCAGCACCCCATTATTGACTCTTACTCTGAGCGGTAAGCGTGCCACGGCATACCCTGACAGCACGGCGACCGACGGCCTGCGCTACTCAAAAACCTCATCGGCAGGCACGCGTACGCTGGAATTCTCACTGGCCAGCGCCGTCACTGATGCTGAGGGCTGCCTGACCGTGCTGACCGACACGCCGGAAAATGGAGCCCGTCTGTGTACCGATGGTGATACGGTAATCATGCGTCATCACTCGACCACCGACGTGTTACCGGCAGGGGATACCAACTATGCCATTGCCCTGATCGTCGGCACCCGGGTTAACTGATCGACTGGTTGATCTGTTAGTTGGCTGGCTGGTTGTACGACCGGCCAACCGACTGACCAACTAAAAGACCAACAAATCGTTAACAAAACTACCCCATACCAGCGCGTTCTGCGCTGGTACTTCCCCCCTTTATCCCTTAAAATCCGCGCTCTCATTCATCGAGCCGCTCTTTACCAGTTATGCATTGCCCTTTCTGTACACATCAGGAAACCAAGGTTATCGACTCACGTCTGGTGGCAGACGGCGAGCAGATACGTCGTCGCCGGGAATGCATCAGCTGTGGAGAACGCTTCACCACCTTCGAGACCGCCGAACTGGTGATGCCACGCATCATCAAACAGGACGGCACCCGCGAACCCTTCAACGAAGATAAACTGCGCTCCGGCATCCAGCGTGCGCTGGAAAAACGACCGGTCAGTGTTGAAGATATCGAAGCCTCCATCGTCCGTATCAAACAGCAACTGCGTGCCTGCGGCGAACGTGAAGTTGCCAGCCGTATGCTGGGCGAGTGTGTGATGGCCGAACTGCGTCAGCTCGATCAGGTCGCCTATGTGCGTTTTGCCTCGGTATACCGCAGCTTCCAGGATCTCGATGAATTCCGTGCCGAAATTGAACGTATTTCCGCACCGTCTGCTCTGAGCGCTTCCCGCGAGGAAGAAGCATGAGTCAGACGCACGAATTTTATATGGCCCGCGCCCTGCAACTGGCAGAGCTGGGGCTGTACTCCACCAGCCCGAACCCAAGGGTCGGCTGTGTCATCGTCAAAGACGGTGCCATCGTGGGTGAAGGCTGGCACCAGAAAGCCGGTGAACCTCATGCCGAAGTGCATGCCTTACGTATGGCCGGAGAGCAGGCCCGCGGCGCGACCGCTTACGTCACGCTGGAGCCATGCAGCCATTACGGCCGCACCCCGCCCTGCGCTGAAGGTCTGATCAAAGCCGGCGTCGCCCGTGTGGTCGGTGCCTGCTCCGACCCCAACCCGTTAGTGGCGGGTCGTGGTTACAACATGCTGCGTGAGGCCGGAATCGAGGTGATTACGCCCTGCCTTGAAAGTCAGGCAATCGCCATCAATAAAGGCTTTATGCAGCGTATGCAGACCGGCCTGCCCTACACCCGGGTTAAGCTGGCACAAAGTCTGGATGGCCGCACCGCCATGGCCAGTGGCGAAAGCCAGTGGATTACCGGTCCTCAGGCCCGGGCTGATGTGCAGCGTCTGCGTGCGCGCAGCTGTGTAGTGCTTACCGGTGCGGATTCCGTTCTGATCGACAACCCGTCGATGACGGTGCGCCCGCAGGAAAGCGGCATTGAGCAGGAAGAACGTCTCTGGCGGCAGCCGCTGCGCGTGATCATCGACGGTCGCCAGCGCCTGCGCGGCGATGAACAGATCTTCGCCCAAAGCGGCGATATTCTGCTCGCCGTCAGCGACAGCACGGCCGTGAACATTCAGCGTGACCCGGCACTGGGTCAGCTGAGCATTTGGCAAAGCCCGGTCGGCGCAGACCACAAAGTGGATCTCAGCGCGCTGCTGCACTATCTGGGCGAACTCGGTCATAACGAAGTATTGATCGAAAGCGGAGCCCAATTGGCAGGCGCATTTGTGCAAGCCGGACTGGTGAATGAACTGGTACTCTATTGTGCACCAACGTTACTCGGTAGCAACGCCCGTCCGCTGCTATCCTTGGGGCTGAACAGCATGGCGGAACAGATCCGCTGGCAGTGGGCCGATGTACGCAAGGTCGGTAACGATCTGCGCCTGACCCTGACTCAGCCCGGCTGAGAAAAACGGCAGCCCGGCGCGGTCACACATAACGAAGTTTTAACACAGGGCCGGCAATGTAACAGGCCGGAGAAGCAGGATGTTTACAGGAATTATCGAAGCCGTAGGCTCAGTAAAAAGCGTCGAGAACAAACAGGGCGACCTGAAACTGCGTATTCATACCGCAGGACTCGACCTGAGTGACGTCAAACTGGGTGACAGCATCGCCACCAACGGCGTGTGTCTGACCGTGGTGGAATTACCCGGCGACGGCTTTGTCGCGGACGTATCCCGTGAATCCATTGCGCACACCTGGATCGACCGCTGGAGCAGTGGCACCAAAGTGAATCTGGAAAAGGCCATGACCCCCAGCACACGCATGGGTGGCCACATTGTTACCGGTCACGTGGATGGTGTCGGCACCATTAAAAAACGTTCCGCGGACGCCCGTTCCATCCGCTTTACCGTCAGTGCCCCTGAGCATCTGAAAAAATACATCGCGGCCAAAGGCTCCATCACCGTCGATGGTGTCAGCCTGACTGCCAATGATCTCGGCAGCGAAGGATTTGAGCTGAACATTGTGCCGCACACCGCCAGTGAAACCACACTGATCGACCTCAAAGTCGGCAGCCCGGTGCATCTGGAAGTGGATATTATCGCCCGTTACCTGGAGCAACTGCTGACATCCGGTAACGCAGGAAAAGAGACAGACAGCAGCGCCGCCAACTCAGGACTGAGTCAGGCGTTTTTAATGCAAAACGGATTCTGGAAATAACAGGTTTATTATGGCTCTTAGCAAGATCGAAGACATTATTGCTGATGTTCGCGAAGGTAAAATGGTCATTCTGATGGATGACGAAGACCGCGAAAACGAAGGCGATATTATTGTTGCTGCAGAAAAAGTAACACCGGAAATCATCAACTTTATGGCCACTGAAGCCCGTGGTCTGATCTGTTTGCCATTAACCGGTGAGCGTTGTGATTTCCTTGGTCTGCACGCTATGGTGCAAAGCAACGGGGCCAAATTTGATACGCCATTTACCGTATCCATCGAAGCCGCCGAAGGCGTGACCACAGGTATTTCTGCCGCTGACCGTGCGCGCACCATTCTGGCCGCGGTGAACCCGATGGGTAAACCGGAAGACATCGTACAGCCGGGTCATATCTTCCCGCTGCGCGCCCGTCCGGGCGGTGTATTAAGCCGTGCCGGTCACACCGAAGCCGGTTGCGATCTGGCGCGTCTGGCAGGCCTGATTCCGGCCGCAGCCATCGTTGAAGTGATCAACCCGGATGGCACCATGGCGCGTCGCGCCGATCTGGAAAAATTCGGCGAAGAACACGACATCAAAATCGGCACCATCGCCGATCTGATTCACTACCGTCTGGCTAACGAAAAAACCGTTGAGTCCGTTGAACAGCAGACAGTAACCACCGAATACGGTGAATTTACCCTGCACACCTTCCAGGACAGCATCCAGAAAGAAACTCACCTGGCGCTGACCATGGGTGACATTACGCCGGATGAGCCAACGCTGGTGCGTGTACAGACCAACAACCAGCTGCGCGACGTACTGGGCCTGCGCAAAGACGGCACAGACAGCTGGTCCAGCGGTGAAGCACTGCAACGCATTGCCAAAGAAGGTAAAGGCGTACTGGTGCTGCTGTCACCGGGTCAGACAGAAAACATCGAAGACGCTCTGGACGACTTTTTTGGCCGTGCACGTAAAGTGCGCAGCTCCAATAAAGACAGCTCCGGCGCCTTCCTCACTGTGGGCACAGGCTCACAGATTCTGCGCGAACTGGGCGTAAAACAAATGCGCCTGCTGAGCTCAGAAATGAAATACAGCGGTATCTCTGGCTTTGAACTTGAGATCAGCGAATACATCCCTTACGAGACCGGAAAATAATCATGAAACAGATTGAAACCATTGAAGGAAACCTGACCCCGAACGACGGTAAATACGCCATTGTTGTTGGCCGCTGGAATGCGTTTGTTGTTGAAAGCCTGCTGGAAGGTGCCGTTGACTCCCTGATGCGTCACGGTGTGGAAGAAAGCAACATCACCATCATCCGTGCACCAGGCGCGTTTGAAATTCCACTGGTTGTGAAAAAAGCAGCAGATTGCGGTAAATACGATGCCGTTATCGCACTGGGTGCAGTGATCCGTGGCGGTACACCACACTTTGAATACGTTGCCGGCGAATGTGTTAAAGGCCTGGCCAGCGTTTCTCTGGACGCGGGTATTCCGGTTTCCTTCGGTGTTCTGACTGTCGATACCATCGAACAGGCAGTAGAACGCTCAGGCACCAAAGCAGGCAACAAAGGTGAAGAAGCAGCAATGTCTGCTTTCGAAATGGTTGCCCTGCTGAAAGCCATGGAGGCCTGATTGCATGTCACGCACATCCGGCAATCAGAAAGCCAGCCCGGCGGCACGACGCAAAGCGCGTCGTTTCGCTGTGCAGGCGCTCTACCAGTGGCAATTGGCAGGTGCCAACCTGGCACAGATCGAAGCTGAATTCCGCGCAGATAACGATATGAGCAAAGTGGATATGGAATATTTCCACGACGTGCTGCACGGCGTACCACGGGAAAAAACCGCCCTGGACGAAAAAGTCGCTCCCCTGCTGGACCGTCGTATGGACGAAATGACGCCGGTTGAATTATCCATCGTACGTCTCGGTGCCTTTGAAATGATTCACCGCATCGACGTGCCATACAAAGTGGTAATCAACGAAGCAGTTGAGCTGGCCAAAACCTTCGGCGCAACCGATGGCCACAAGTTTATCAACGGTGTACTGGATAAACTGGCACAGCGCGAACGTTCCGTAGAAATCCGCGGTCCACGCGGCTGATAAAAAAGCGGTGGTAAAACACCGGCTGAAAAGGAAATCCTATGAGCCAGCAAAGCTCCGGAGAATTTGCTTTAATCAGGCAGTATTTTTCCAGTGGATTTCCACGTAATACCAACACCCGCCTGGGTGTTGGTGATGACTGTTCGGTTATCACCCTTCCCCACGGTTTTCAGTTGGCGCAGAGTATTGATACTCAGGTGGCCGACGTACATTTTCCGGCTGCCGCTCCGGCAGATTTAATTGCCCAGCGCGCATTACGTTGCGCGGTATCCGACCTTGCTGCCATGGGCGCAGAGCCTCAGGGATTTCATCTGGCCCTCACCTTACCGGACGCAGATCCACAATGGCTGCAATTATTCAGCGAAGGCTTAAAAGCCGCCGCCAGTGCCTGTCAGATCGATTTATTGGGTGGCGATACGACATCCGGCAAAACCCGGGTGATCACCATTGCCGTGCAAGGGATTGTGCCTGCTGATCAGGCTCTGACGCGCAGTGGCGCACAAGCCGGTGATGATATCTGGGTATCCGGCGTCATCGGGGCATCGGCCCTGGCATTGCCACGGGTATTAAAAAATCCGGCGGAAAACTCGCCCACAACCAAAGCCTATTATTTCCCCGAGCCGCAGATTAAAGCCGGCATGGCACTGCGCACACTGGCCAGCAGCTGTATGGATATTTCCGATGGTTTAATCCAGGACGCCGGACATATTGCCCGTAATTCTGCACTGTCGCTGGAGATTGATGGCGACCGTATTCCCCTGCCGGAAACAGCCACAGCAGAAGACTTTCATACCTGCATCAGCGGCGGTGACGACTACCAGCTGCTGTTTACCGCAGCCGCCAGTCAGCGTGAAACATTGCTCGCATTGAGCGATCAGTTTCCGCAACTCACACGCATAGGAACAGTGGTTGCCCTGAATGCTGATAAGCCGGTACGGCTGCTGGTATCGGGGGAAGAACAGCCATTACACCGCACCGGCTATCAGCATTTCTGAGTCAGGCTCAGGCATAGGTATAGGCCCATAAGGCTTAACTGAGATGCCCTTAAGCGCGTAACAGAGCCTTGGCCAGACGCTCGGATAACTGCTCTTCCGTAAACTGAGGCTCATTGGGCGGATACAGGCTGTCTTCGTCGAACTGATAGCCATTGTCCCGCGCCAGTGCGAACATTTCTTTCATTTTTACACAGGCTTTTAACTGTGCACCCAACTCTGCATCCTCTTTTGCTTTAGTAGCAAATGCAGTGATCTGATCCAGCGACATAATATTCTCCTGTTAACGGTAATACACAGGCTTTGCAGCCAATACAGGCTTCAGCAAATAACAGACCGTGTTGGCGTTTCCGCCCACAAAAGAAAACGCTTTATCTATCAGACAGTTAGATTTAAATACGGAAAAATCTCAGGTACCGCTTGTACGATCCCGGACAGAACTGCGGCAGAAACTGCACAGTCGCGTCGATTTTGTCAGATATTCCACATAAGGATACCGACCTCTATCTCCATATAGAGCAACAGAGAGAGCAGAAGAGAAAGCAGCACAGAGTTTATTAGAGAGATCAGAAAAAGGGGCTGAAAGAGAAGCTGGAAAATTGCGGCAAAAACAGACATAAAAAAAGCCTGACAGCGAACCTGTCAGGCTTTTGTGATGACCGCAGAATATCCGCAAATCAATCAGCTTTGCACACGATCTCTGCGACGCAGCAGAGGTGCGGCAACACTCAACAGCAATAACCAGCTGAATGCACCGCCAGAGCTACCACTACGGCTCTTACCGACAGTGCCTGGCTCTGGATTTTCCAGCAGATACACCAGGTTTTCCAATTCAGTCAGCTGATCACTGAGCTGATCCAGCGTTGCCTGCTGATCGGAATAGACGTTCATATCTTTAACGCTGAGCAGATCCATATCATTCAGCGCATGTGCGACATGTGCCAGACGACGCAGGTTTTCGCCGTTACCCAAAGCCACGGTACCCGCCAGTACTTCTGCACCACGGCCAATGGCAACGCCATCGGTCCGATCAAAGTAAATACCATTAAAGAGTTGAGGAACCACCTGATAATTACAGTAAGGCGTCTTCCACTGCCCGCCCTCAGGAATAACGCCTACGACCACGATATCCATATCATCCGCCGTTGCCTCTGACGGATTAGGATAAGGAAAATTCGTTCCTTTCTGATAGCACATGTAATTCGGTGCGGTACCATCACTCAGATAATAAAGAGTCCCGATCGTAGTGCGCTCAATAGCAAAATAGTTAGCTCCGCCGTTGGCGTAGGAATTGGCAACCAGCACCCAACTATCGTTAATGGTGTATTCATAATAGTAGTCTGGCCCTTCAACCCGCACGGGTTCAGCGATCGTACTGGTGTCGGTCAACCGCACCCGCAGATTATTTTCTTTCAGTTTAAGCGGCGGATGGCTGTATAACTCACCGGATACACAGTCCTGCCCAACGCATAGGCCACCCTGAACAATCGCGTCATCGCTGATTATTCTGTCGCCAGCCGCATTGCCGGATGCAGAATACAAGAGCACCGCAGCCATAGAGTAAAAAGGTAATAACTTCATCTTAATTACCTTGTGCTGCCAGTGCTTCAATACGGGCAGTCAACGCATCAATACGGCTCTGCAACTCAGCGACCTGAGCATCCACTGCTTCGGTATTGATGGTCTCTTTGTAAGCATTGAACTGACGCAGGTTCACAGCATCAGTATCTTCGGTGCCATCAGCCACGAAAGTAACGCGGCGCTCTTCCCCCTCCGCACCAACCGATACCGCTCCGCTTTCTGCAACCGCCCCGACACCCAGCGCAACATCGCCATCTGCGGTAATTTCCAGCACATTTTCCGCGCTATCCACATTTTCAATAAAGAAAGAAGGTGCCGCACCTGTGTTGTCGTCGCTCACACCCAGACGCCAATCAGTGCTGGGAAATGCACCTGAATTACTGGTGTCCTGGAACACGATCTGTGGTGCATCCGCTTTCAGGCGCACGGTGTCCATCTGAAAATCTTCACCATCAATACAGGTAACACCCACGCACAATGAATTCTGGATGGATGTATTTTCTAAGATGACCTCATCAGCGGCAGCAGAAAGCGATACAAACAGAGAAGAAATCAACAACAGTCAGGCATTCATTTTTTATTGGCTCCGGAGGGTAAAATACAGCGATCCGCCAGCAATATTCCGCTAATGGAATACCCAAACGATCCGCAATTAAAATCGCCGCGGATCATATAATCAGCTACCCGGTAAAGAAAGCAGAACAAAGCCGTTTTGAGTGACGTTTGAACAACAATGGCCAATAAAGTCAACTAAAGAAGAATTGATCCTGAATAGCACCCGTCAAAAGTAGGATAAACCAAAGTACAGGCAGGTTTTGAAGCGCAAAGCCAGAAAAATCATTCCGCTGGAAAAATAAAAGCCAGAAACAAAAAAGCCGGGAATGATTTCCCGGCCCACTAATCAACACAAATAATTAACATAACTATTAATTAAAAATTTTAAGCGTTTACCGACGCCAGGTAATCCCGCGGTGATAAACCGTACTGCTGCTGGAAACGACGGGAAAAATGACTCAGGTTCACGTAACCAACGTCATAGCAGCTCTGGGTAATGCTGTGCCCGGCAGCAATCAGTTCACGCGCCTTTTCCAGACGACGCTGCTGAATGTATTCCATCGGTCCGGTACCCATCACATGACGGAACTGCTCATACAGTTTACTGCGCGACATACAGGCAACTTTGCACAGCTGCTCAATATCAATGGCATCAGCCAGGTGCTGATCAATATGGCGCACCACATCCGTCATGGCACTCATGGTCGGATCATTGCGCGCGCAGTGCAGTAAGAAGTTTCTGCCCTGCTGGCGCAACATACGCGTTAATAATTCCGTTACCCCCAGATCCAGCACCAGATCGCGGTCACTGTCGTGGCTGACGAAGCTGTCGACGATTCGCACCAGTAATTGCTGCGTCGCTTCGGTGTGAAACATATGCAACAGGTGATCGTTACCCGGATTCCATTCACCGAGTTCTTTCGGTAGCGGGTTTTTCTGATTCAGACGATCGCAGACTTCACGTAATTTATTGCGGCTAATACCTAATGCCAGACAGGTCGTCGGACATTCTTCGGTGGCCTCCGGGAAATCAATGTCCACGGTTTCCCCCGGCGCCATAATAAATGACTCGTGCGGCAGGAAGGTGGCATTGAAATGTTTTTTACCGTGCAGCACTTTTTTGCCGGTCATCATGCCGCAGTACAGAATTTCTTCAGAATCCAGCCGTACCCGCTCTGCCGCGGAGAAAGTGTCATAAATCGAAAGATCAGCATCGTGACTTTCAAACACAGTACGGTTTTCTACCATGGATAAGGGGCCAGATCCGGCCAGCACAGAATGCCGGTTGGATGTAGCTAATTGCGCCAGTGTTTTGTAAGACATAACAGCTCCTGACTTTAATAACAGCAGTATCTGCTTGTTTTTCTTATTTTTTGTTACGAATCCGTACTTTTTTAGTGATTTGTATCCATTTGCAACGCCGGACAATCAGCAAAGTAAAACAGACTGTCAGGCAAGCAGGTGGTAATAAGATCACATAGCATATGCTACCTCAAGCTCTGCTACTGATACCTAAGTATCGGTGGCAGAAAATAAGAATAAGGAGCAACAACATGATCTACGCAAATCCCGGCTCGGCCGATTCCGTCGTTACATTCAAACAACAGTACCAAAACTTTATTGGTGGCGAATGGGTAGCCCCGGTTAATGGCCGTTACATGGACAACGTAAGTCCTGTAAACGGGCAGGTTTTCTGTCAGGTTCCTCGCTCTGACGGTGCTGATATCGAGCTGGCGCTGGACGCTGCTCACCGTGCTTTTGAAAGCTGGGGCAAAACCTCAGTTGCTGAACGTTCCAACATCCTGCTGCGCATCGCAGACCGTATGGAACAGAACCTGGAAACGCTGGCGGTAGCAGAAACCTGGGACAACGGTAAAGCCGTTCGTGAAACTCTGGCTGCTGACATCCCACTGGCTGTTGACCACTTCCGTTACTTTGCCGGCTGTCTACGTTCTCAGGAAGGCACCATGGCAGAGATCGACGAAACCACCGTTGCTTACCATATTCACGAGCCTCTGGGTGTTGTTGGTCAGATCATTCCATGGAACTTCCCACTGCTGATGGCAGCATGGAAACTGGGCCCTGCACTGGCAGCCGGTAACTGTGTAGTAATGAAGCCAGCAGAACAGACTCCTGCTTCTATCCTGGTTCTGGCTGAACTGATTTCTGACCTGCTGCCAGCCGGTGTTCTGAACATCGTAAACGGCGTAGGTGAAGAAGCTGGTCAGGCTCTGGCCACCAGCAAGCGTATCGCTAAAATCGCTTTCACCGGTTCTACTCCGGTTGGTCAGCACATCCTGAAATGTGCCGCTGACTCTCTGATCCCAAGCACTGTAGAACTGGGCGGTAAGTCTCCGAACATCTACTTCGAAGACGTTATGCAGCACGAAGATGATTACCTGAGCAAGTGTGTGGAAGGTATCACTCTGGCGTTCTTCAACCAGGGTGAAGTATGTACCTGTCCTTCCCGTGCCCTGATTCAGGAAAGCGTCTACAAAGACATTATCTCTCTGGTCGTTGAGCGCGCTGGCAAGATCATCCGCGGTAACCCGCTGGATACCAACACTCAGGTTGGTGCTCAGGCTTCTGAAGAGCAGTACGAGCGCATCATGAACTACATCTCCATCGGTAAAGCCGAAGGTGCTGAAGTTCTGCTGGGTGGCGGCATCGAAGCTCTGGAAGGCGACCTGTCCAAAGGTTACTACATTCAGCCAACTATGATGGCTGGCCGCAACGACATGCGTATCTTCCAGGAAGAGATCTTTGGCCCGGTTATCTCTGTAACCACCTTCAAAGACGAAGCAGAAGCTCTGGCTATTGCTAACGATACCGAATTCGGTCTGGGCGCCGGTGTATGGACCCGCGACATGAACCGTGCTTACCGCATGGGTCGCAACATCCAGGCCGGTCGTGTATGGACCAACTGCTACCACATGTACCCTGCACACGCAGCGTTCGGTGGTTACAAGAAATCCGGTATCGGCCGTGAAACCCACAAAATGGCTCTGGAACACTACCAGCAGACCAAGAACCTGCTGGTCAGCTA
>NZ_DJIO01000167.1:22086-22530 GCF_002433655.1 Thalassolituus sp. UBA6592
ACCAAGAACCTGCTGGTCAGCTACAGCACCAGCCCACTGGGTTTCTTCTAAGCAACACGCGTTTGTTGCAAAGACCGGGGCCTTAGGGCTCCGTCTTCTCCACGATCTACCGCCTGCTGATTATCAGCGCCGCCCGCACTCCCCGCGGGCGTTTTTTATTCTGAATCAGCACAACAGAGCCGCAACCGCGGCATCTGTTTTCCCGCTCACAGCAACAATGCGTCTATTGAATAACGGCTGAAACAAAGCCCGGCTTGTGAGAATCTGCGCAAAACGTCGGAGGTTCTTATGTCTGTGCTTAAGCATATTCCATTCTCCCTGCTGGAACTGGCCGCAGTGCCAGAGCAGGTCAGTGTATCCGCCACACTGTCATCCATGCTCGACTATGCCCAACGGGCAGACGAACTGGGTTTCAACCGCTTCTGGCTGGCCGAACACCACAAT
>NZ_DJIO01000105.1:0-68458 GCF_002433655.1 Thalassolituus sp. UBA6592
ATTGGGTCTGAACTACTACATATAAACGATAGCGAGCTGCAGCCTCTCAGAAATGAGCTTCCATCCTTATATGCTCTTGATCAGATTAATATTAAAGCGGCACCCGCTGAAAACCCAAAACCATCACAACTACCTTGGGTAACCCCTGATGTTGCTCCATCTCATTCCGCAGAACAAATCAGCCCTCATCGCCTCAACAGAGATGACGTCCTGAAACTGCCGCAAGCGGCTTTGCAGGCTGCGTGGGAAAGAAGACCACATTCATTTCTGACACTTTCAGCGGCCAGCGAGGCTCTGGCCAGCATCAGGTTCCTTTCAGGCATTGATCCTCAAAAGAAACCATGGAGTGCTTTTACAGAAAGCGACATCATCCAGGCGATGTATGACCAACTTGAAGACGATAGTGATTCGGCTCCACTGAGAGCTACCCCTGAAGCAGAGTCATCTCTTATCGGTCTTGACCAACGCACGCGATCAAGCAGAGTACAGGTTCTGCGCATTGGCCAAAAAGAGTTTCGCGACTTAGTAGTAAGAAGATATTCAGGACAATGCTGCTTCACTGGTTGCACAGAGGCCGCCGTACTCGAAGCTGCTCATATCATGCCGTACATGGGTGATCATTCTAATCTGATAGACAATGGCTTACTGCTGCGCGTGGATCTGCATCGCCTGTTCGATCGCTTTCTTATATCTGTAAACCCGGATGACCTGAGTTTAGCGATCAGCAAAAATATACATGATGCATACTACCAGTCACTGTCAGGTCGTTCTCTATCCATTACGGTCACAAACCTGACACGGCAGTTCCTGAAACGCCACTACGATACCTTTATGAAGGTCTGTAAGTAGTCCATTTAAGGGAGAAGTGTTCCAGCTGAACAATTGAGCTGAGCTGCAATTTTATAAAGCTTCTCAATAGTGATATTCACCTCCCCCCTCTCAATTCGCCCCATGTAGCTTCTGTCCAGCCCGCATTCCAGCGCCAGAGCATCCTGAGAGATGCCACTCTCCTTTCTTTTCGCCCTGATATTGGCCCCAAGGGCTTTTGCCAAATCATTCATTACTGCTCTCCTAAAGAGCAGTAATGTTTAACTTTGCGGCTTATATAACCACGGATTATAATCCGTATTTTTTAGAGGCGTAAGCGAATGAAACCTTCCTCTGTAACCATCGATGAAGTTCTTTACCACATTCTCATGGAAGAGGAATCTGGCTGTTTCACTGTCATGGAGCTGCGCGATCGCTATCTGAAGCGCGTTGATCCAAATGGAGTTTCACTGCCCGACCTTAGAATGTATCTCTATGATCAGGTTCGAAAAATGATCAATTGCGGATGGGTAGAACACCATTCCGAAAGAAAAGCTCGTGGCCAACGTTTTGTCGTCTTGCAGCAGCCCGATGGGATATCACCAAAACTGACTCAGCCCGGTAAAGGAATGCAGGTAAAGCAAACTCCTGCTGAGCCAAAGCAGCAAGCGGTAGATATGTCTCCAGACATCAGCAAGTGCGAAAAACCAAAAGAGAAAAAGAACACTGCTGAAGTTCTGCAACAAATGCTCAGAGAGACCCGGCTGGATCTGCTCACATCCTACGGCGAAACAGAACGATATGCCCAGATGATTCAGGACCTTCCAGAACTGAAAGCTACCTTGGAATCAGACTTGGTTACGTCCCGTGACAACAGCTCTCGTCTACTCGGGCACATCAATGCTCTTGAATCGGCTTTGCAGAAAATTGGGGCCATGGGATGACACTTCGGCGCTGGCAGTCAGAGTGCGTTGATCAGGCACTTATGCATTATCGTAATCAACAACATTTTTTCTGCCAAGCGACCCCGGCTGCTGGAAAAACAAGGATGGCGGCTGAATTGGGCAAGCGCCTGCTTTGTGAAGGGATAATCGATGCCGTCGTTTGCTTCGCTCCATCCTGTCAGGTTGTCGATGGCTTTCAGCGTACGTTCATCGAAGTCATTGGCAAGCCATTCGATGGCCAAATCAATGCAGCTGGAATGGCAGTGACATACCAATCGCTGGAATATCGGGATGAGTCATTCTGGCGCTTGTTTGATGATCTCAGGGTGCTGGCTGTGTTCGATGAAATTCATCACTGCTCGGGAGGCAGCAGCGTTCAAGGGCCAAACATCTGGGGACAAAAGATCATTCAACGAATCCAGGATGCGGCTAATTTCACATTGGCGCTGTCAGGTACTCCATGGCGCTCTGACTTCGGGTCCATCGCGCTTGCACGATATTCAACACCTGAAGGGCATTTGATCGTCGATTATTGCTACTCGCTAACGGATGCTGTTAAAGAAAAAGTTTGCAGAGTTCCGAATATTACCTTGCTGGACCATCTAAAAGTGGGCTTAAAAGGCTCTGCGGGCGTACTGAAAACGTATCAGGACTTCGCCGCGTTACTGAAAAAGTCAGATGCAACATTCGAAACGCTCGTCACCAACCCCGACATCAACCGCAAATTACTCAAACTTGCTCAAACCCGGCTGAATTCTGTTCGCGAAAGTACGCCTGATGCCGCAGGCCTGGTCGTGGCTACAAATATCAGTCATGCCCATCAAATCGCCGAATATCTGGTGGAAATGGGCGAGGTCGGAAAAGTTGTAACGACCCATCGACCTGATGCCAGCTCCCTGATTAACGAGTTTCGAGTCAGTTCGGAACGGTGGATTATTGCTGTGGGTATGATCTCGGAAGGCACAGACATTCCGCGCCTGTCGGTTTGTTGTTACCTGAGTCGGGTACGTACTGAAATGTACTTCAGACAAGTGCTGGGCAGAGTACTAAGACACAGGAGCGTCGGTGATGATCAGGCCTGGATGTTCATGCTTGCTGAGCCTGAACTCAAACAGTTTTCGGAACGACTGCTTGAAGACCTGCCCGGCCATTTAGCCAGCGGTGAACACTTGCAACAGGTCCCCTTCGACGCTGATGGCTATCAGTCACCTCAACCCCCAAACAGTAGTCTCTCAATGGTCGCGCTGGCGAACATTGACGAAAAACCAACGAAGGGAGCCAACTCTCTACTGCCTGGTACTCGTTCAGGGGTTGCTTGCCAGCTTGTTCTGGATGGGAACTTCAGGGAAAGACTGTTGGCTTTTTTTTGAGATCAGGATGTTGTTGAATGTGTATTAGCATCCAATAACATGGAACGGATAAATGGAATCAACCGAGACTCGCTCCGGTAACTACACGGCTGACCTTCTGGGAAACATCAAAAGTCATTTAGCCTCACTGCAGGGCTACGACGTCATGGCTCTGGAATTACTTCAGAACGCTGATGATGCTAAGGCTGATGAGGTGCACTTCGATATTTGTGACGATGGCCTCTACATCTACAACAACAGAGAATTTTCATACTGCGGAGACCTTAACGGGGAATGCCTTTGGCTGACGAACGACGGATATGCCTGTGATTTTCACAGAATCACGAATGTTGGCAGCGGTGGGAAAGCAGCGAAAAGCGAGAATATCGGACGATTTGGGATCGGGTTTGTTTCGTCTTATCAGGTTACTGATAACCCACAAATAACCTCATCCGGTCTGACGCTGACTTTGCAGCCAGAGATTGCCAGTTGGAAATACACGCCATCACCCGATACCACGGGAACCCGGTTCTTTCTGCCTTGGGCCAAAAATCCCAAAAGCCAGGGACGGATGAGGCTCGCGACAGGGCACATCACTGACAAGCTTATTGAGCAATTGGCTCTGGAATTTCAGCAGTCTATTAAAAAGAGCTTGTTGTTTCTAAAACACCTTCGGAAGGCCATTGTAAGCCGTAATGGTGCAATGCTTCTTTCTTGCTCGATAGAGCGAGTTGGCGCTGAAACAGTCCGGTTGATCCATGCACCTGATGACTACTCAGAGGATTGGTTACTTCTCAGTGGAGATGCAACGGAAGCCGCTGAACAGCTTTATTCCCGCTCTGAGATACTTCTGCAGCAAAACCGCTCTCCAAAGTTCACCGTCGCTATCAGGAAAACGCCCGAAACTCTGGACGAAGGGTTGCTTTATGCCTTTCTGCCGACTGCTCAAGCCAGTGGCTTACCTCTTCATATCAATGGAGACTTTTTCCCGGAAACTGATAGGAAAGAAGTTGTCTTCAAGGGCAACCAGTACCAGCAGCATTGGAATGAGATGTTGATTCATGAGTCTGCATCCCTTCTTGCCAATAATTCGAAATTTTTGCTGGAGGAACTGGGAGACCAGGCGTTTTGGACATTGATTCAACGAGCGTTTCGATTCACATCTTCCCAGCTCGGATACCCTGACATTTATGAAGCTTATTGGAAAAAGCTCAAGGATAAATTATTTAATGAAGCCATTGTAAGAACCAGCGATGGCAGCCTGGAGCTAGCTAAGTTCACTTGTATAACCAAGCCAGGGTTTGATTCACAACAGCAGTATCTTCTTCGTTTGCTGAATATACGTGTTGTTGACTCATCACTGAACAGTTACAGAGACGTATTGGCAAATCTAAAAGCCCAACATCTATCTCTTGCGATATTGGTTGATAAATTAAAGAATCGTTTAGATTTCATCCCCGCGAAAGAAAGAACGTTAGAAGCCTTTTATTCACCCCTGTGGAAAATTATTGAAGGCTTGATATCAGCTAACTCTCCAAAATCTTCAGCTTCTGAAAAAGTTTCGGTTACACGTCTGCAGTGCCTGAGTATTTTTCTTACAGTTAATAGTAAACCAGCTCAGCTTCAGGGATGTCGAGTTCTGCCTGACACTATGGCTATCGCGAACTTCCAGCAAGGGTTACCTGGTTTGAACCTATTAACACCAGAGTTGGATGAGTACCCGAATATCAAAGCACTCGTCAAAGAACTGAGCGCTAATGATGTTATCGCACACATGGAGTCGGCCCAACAGATTGAGTTTTTGTCTTCCTCTTTGAAAAAAGGCAGGCTCGATATTTTAAAAGCTGTGTACAGTGCGCTTCTCGAGTTTGACGATTCTGGTCTGTCTCAGTCAGACTTGGACAGACTTGCCAAAATCCCTCTATGGCCATCCGGAAAGGAAATGATTAAATCCTCAGAGGCTCTTTTACCCGGGAATTATCAGGATCCTTTTTCTCAGGCTAAGCTAATAAATGTCGACGTACTTAACAAGCGCACCAGAAGCTTTCTTCGAAATAAACTCAATGTAGAAGAGCAAACCCTTGGTGCTTTCATTCAGAAGATCCTGCCACGCTACTTCGATGAAACAGGCCCACGAAATGCAGAGCTAATGCCAAAGCTGTTTGCTGAACTACAGGTACACTCCGATGAAATTCTGGCAGATACAGCATCAAGTCGAAGCCTTCGAGACCTACCTTTAATCCCGACAAAATCGGGAGATTGGTCTTCTGTAAGCAATGTTCTATACGAGAGTGAAGAAACCAGAGAGCTTATTGGGGACGCGGATGAGATCTGGGTTGATTCAAGCTATTTTCCGCAGAATAGGCAAAGGGCTTTCAAAGAATTTCTCTTTGAATTAGGAGTACCGAGCCAGCCTCCCGCAAAGCTGTTGGTGGATCGAGTGCTGTTCCTCACTGAGAAACATACGCCCTCTGACACGGGTACTCTGAGTGTGGTAGAGAGATGCTTTTATGCTTTGGCTGAATTATTCGATTCTCATGAATCCAGAGCAATTGTTGAATCAGCCATCTCTTCCTTGGAGTACACCCCTTGTTTACCTGCAATGCATACTTCAGAGAACTGGTTTGAACCCGCAAATCTCTTCTCCCCAAGCCAGTATGCCGCCTTTTCAACTCAAGGCGATGTGGCACCAGTCCTGAGATTCCGCAATTGGAAGAGGATGAGCCGAAATTTTCTGGAAACTCTCGGCTTGACCATGGAACCAAATACTTGGACTGTAGTGCTTCATCTTAAAGAGTGCGTCAAAGAAAATATTGACCCTTCGATAGAAACATACAAGATTCTGAACAGCCGCTTGGATGAACTACGAGGGAATTATTCTTCAGTCCTTGAGGAGTTCAGAAATAGTGCCAGCATCTATGTCGATGCCTTAAACGCTTATATAGGTCCATCAAAGTTATTTTTCAGTAACCCAAAACTGGGCTCTCTTTGCTATCAAGTGCCAAAGCAGTTTGTTAACTACAGCAGCTTATTAGATGAGTTTGGAGTCAGAGAAGCACCGGAATCACGGGACTTCATTCAGGTCATTCTGGATATTTCCAGTAAGGGCGTCTGGCTTGATTTGTCGAAAGAATACCAGCAAATCTACCTCTACTGCTTTCAGCAGATCCGCTTAGCAGTTGAAGAGCTTTCAGAGGGGGAACTTGACCGCCTGAAAGAATCGCAATGTCTGGTCAGCAAAGTTGGAGTATTTGCTTATCCTGATGAATTACTCATGGCTGATAGTGCTTGGCATCAATCATTTTTTGGTGATGAACTAGATACTGCTCTTTACGACTATCAGCCTGAAGACGTTCCATTGCTAAAAGCTCTTGGTGTCGCATCTCTAAGAGAAATGTGCGGCGTTGAGATGTCACAGGTAGCCGGTGAAATGGCACCCTGCACTGAAATGCAAAAGCAGTTTAGATTACATGCAGGCACAATCCAAAGATCTTTGTACAACTACCCATCCAGTCTTGCATCTGCAGTAGGAAAAGCAGCGGCAGCAGCAAGTATTTTTACAGTAGAACAGTTGAAAGTAGTAGCGACGGTAGATATCTGTGGTGACGCTCATCGCTCTCCCGAGGTGACCGCTGATACTCATTATCTTGGAGACGCAAACAAGCTTTACATCCTTCCAAATTTGGGCAGAAAAAGATGGAGCAAACTACTCGAGGTTTTCCTTCATAGCTGCTTGCCTGGTTCTTCTGGGGAGTCAGTTCCACAGATTATTCTTGGCTTGAGTAAATTGATGGATCTCTCTGCCTCCGATGCTGCTGAAGATCAAACTGACGCAGGTATCAAACCCCTCTCGCAAACGGAGCTAGAGACTCTGGAAGGGGTTACTTCACCGAATGTTGAGAGTGAAGATGATGAGTCTGTAATTCCATTTGACGATAGCGACTCATACTCAACAAGTGAGGTCGAAGCTGATGAAATATATCCTCAACCCAACGCCCAGCAGGCAGATAGCGCGGTTCCGCATGGATCTACCCTCCCCCCTACAGAGTACGATTCAAACCAAGTCGCCGATATTAACTACTCAAGTTCGCCTTCATCTTCTCGATCAAGCAGTTCTAGCCGCCCCAGCTCAACTCAGGTTTCGGAGCAACACACTGAAAAGACTGGACGCTCTCAGCAAAAGGCGGAGCACAAGAAAGCCAGAGATCATCAGCTGCTTTCTTATGTCCGATCAGACTCAGAGTCTAACTCAGAGTCCGAGAACGGCAGCGACAAACATCGTCAAAACCTGGCAATAGAAGCCATTGCTCGAGACGCAGTCTGCAAATATGAACTTTTGAGGGGGCGTATTCCAAAGGAAATGTCTCAAACACATCCTGGTTATGACATCGAAAGTACAGATACCCATACGGGTGAGATTCGTTATATAGAAGTAAAAGGAAAGTCAGGGGCTTGGGATGCTGCCGGAGTGGGAATCTCACATACTCAATATCAATTTGCAGCTAGAGAAAGTGATCGATTCTGGTTATACGTTGTTGAAAATGCAGGGAACGGCCATAATCCGATAGTTCATCCTTTACAGAGCCCTACGAGTCACATCGACAGCTACATGTTCGATAAAAACTGGAAACAGGCAGTCATAAAAGAAGAAGAGTCTCCGGCGAGACTATGTGCGGAAGGATTAATTATTAAACACATGCACCTTGGATCTGGAGTGATCCAGGCTGTACATGAAAAAGGAAGTGATACACTGCTAGACGTGCTTTTTGATGGAAAAGCAACCACTACTCCGAATTTGCGTTACAACCGCTATGAGATGGAGCTAGCACTACCAGAAAATAGTTAGTTACCAACTTTATTAACGTGATTTTTAGCCTCAGGAGAGAATCCAGGTTGGTTAGTTACCAACTTTATTATTTCTTAGCCCATTCCCAGTACGGTTAAATGGGCTTTCCAGGCAGGTTTAGTTACCAACTTTATTTCGAAACTACAACTGCTTTTATCGCAGGAGAAAGCACCACTTACAGAATCAAATTCAGCCGACTGAAGCCACTTCTTTTTCAGTTGCAGGCAACGACTCTTTGTATTTCACAATGGCGTTACAAAGATATTCCGCATCCTGTTTTACCCCGCCAAAACGGCCTGATCCCCAGGTGTGTAACCATGGCAGTCCGATAAAATACAGACCAGGTTCGCTGGTGATTCCACGGTCGTGGCAGGGATGCCCCTGACCATTAAAGACTGCGGCGTCGAGCCAGCTGAAGTCCGGGCGGAAGCCAATGCACCAGATAATAGAGGTAATACCGGATTCGGCGAGATTCAGGTGTGTGCGTTCTTCTGCAACTTCCCACACAGGTTGATAGCGGGATGGTCCCTCTTCCGTGGTTACTCCCTGCTGCTCAATCCAGCTGTCGATGCGGGCATTGATGTTGTTGTAGGTGTCATCGGCTTTTTTCAGGTTATCGGTGAGGTTAGGTTTAAACAGCAGATTCTCGCCATCAAACTCGGTCATCTGACCAAACAGTTCCATACCTTCAGTAGCAAATTTACGCAGGTCAATATCGCGGCCGCCATCACGTCCGGTGACATAGTGATTGGTTTTTTGCGCAACGTTTTTACCTAACGGATGCTGTTTGACGGACATTTCGTAATAGCCCATATCATCCAGCCATTCGACGGCATCTTTGCCACGGTAAAAACGCGCTACCCGTGGTGCATCACCGGTGGCGAGAAATACTTTTTTACCTTCCAGGTGCAGGTCTTCTGCAATCTGAGCACCGGACTGACCGGAGCCAACCACCAGCACGGCACCTTCCTGCAGCTGCGCGGCATTTTTATATTGTGCAGAATGCAGTTGCTGAACGCTTGCCGGAATACGTTCGGCCATGCGCGGAATAACCGGTACGTGATAACCACCGGAAGAAACCACAATCTGGTCTGCAGTAAAATCACCTTCTGAGGTGTTAACGTGGTAAACGCCGTTATCGTCCATGCTGACCAGATTGACGGTCACACCTTCATGCACCGGCGCATTGACCTGTTGCGCAAAGCGTTCCAGCCATTCAATAGTCTGTTTGCCGGTCATAAACCCCTTCGGATCATCACCGTCATAAGGCAAGCCAGGAAGATCACACTGCCAGTTAGGTGTTACCAGTGTAAATGAGTCCCAGCGTTCATTTTTCCAGCCGTGCAGGACTGTATTTTTTTCAAATACGACATGGTTTATATTTTCCTGTTGCAGAAAATAACTCATGCTCAGGCCGGCCTGTCCGCCACCAACAATAATAACATCAACGTGATTGTGCTTTGTGCTTATCATAACATTCTCTCTTATTTCACTCATTATTTGCCGGATAATATTTTTTAATTCCGGTTATTTAATTTCGTCTTTAATAATTTTTTTATTCATCGCGAAATTTCTGACATAGCCAGAATGGCTACCGTAGCGTTCTGATCGTTATAGCTCTGCGCTTTTATTTTTAATTGCCCCAGCTGATCCGCAGCGCTTGAGCAGTAATAGCCATAACTGGCTTTTACCCGTTCACTGGCTTGCGTCAGCGCTTCTTCTGCTTTGTGCATAAATTCGCTCAGTGGCATTTCATCACCGGGGCTGAAAGCGCTGAAAATAACAGTGGAAGGTGAATAACATTGCTGCTCTACGCCATCTGGCCAGCGGATATAAAAGTTAACTGCGGGCATAAGCTCTCCCTGACGGACGGGTGCCGCCATAAAAATAAATGGATATTTGTTAGGGCCTGTTAAAAATCAGCCGCAATCTGTCATCGGCAAAACCCTGTCAGACTGTCTGTATAAAGGTCATAGAATTTGTACTCTGCATTACCCTGACTGATCTGCAGTATCCGGCTGTCGGTGATATTGCCGATTGCTGCAGCGGTTATGCCGCGTGCCGCAAAAGTCTCCAGCAACTGCGGTAACCTTTGTTCGTCCGTGGTCAGCAGATAGCCGAAGCTGGGAAATGCGCACAGCCAATCCGCCATGGAAACCTGCGGCGGTTCAGGCAATTGATCCAGATTGATACGGGCGCCACACTGCGAGCTTTCCAGCAACATAATGCTGGTGCCCAGCAAGCCTGCCTGGCTGATATCTTTGCAGGCGTCAGCCAGTCCCTGTTCGGCAATCAAGGGCAGCAATTCCATATCGCCACGCAGACGTTCAGCCGGTGCGCGGGTGGCGGCATTCCAGTTCAGGCTGTCGTGTTCAAACTGCCCCCGGTGATCAATCGCCGCCACCAGTATCTGTCCCGGTTGCGCGGCAAAGGCGCTAAATAAACGTTTAGCGTGACCGAGCACAGCCACTGCCAGATTGGCCTGGTCAGAACGGATATTGGTGTGGCCGCCAACGATGGGAACGCCAAGAGCAGATGCTGCATCGCGCATACCGCGCAGTAATTCCGCCAGTAGCGGCTGATCACCGTCACACCAGAGCGCATCAACCACCGCAGTTGGGCGTCCGCCCATAGCGGCGATATCGCTGCAATTCACCATGATGCTGCACCAGCCGGCAAACCACGGCTGCTCCGTCACGAAACGGCCCTGCATCCCTTCAATGGCAAATAGCTGATAACCACTGTCACCGTGCGGACCGGCCGGAATGGCTGCGCAATCGTCGCCGTTCGGATGCCAGCCCGGCGGTAATGCCGGTAAGTGTCTGCTTACTGCGGCGATATCCTGCTTCATACCGATACCGCTGCGCTGTGCAACGTCTGCCAGCAGTCTCTGCAGTGCGTCGGCTGAGGCGATTGTGTTCATAATGCCGCTACCTTGTGCTGCTGCCAGCTACTGTCCAGAAGACCTCCCCAGATACCGGTGTGGCGGTATGGGTTACGGGCTTTCACCACGAAGCCGCTCTGTGGCGTGTAACAGGGTGGATAAGCCGCCAGGTCTGCCTGCATCAGGGCGTGCTCCATTCCATGGATTTCGCGGTATTCAATGGTCCGCCAGTTCAGGCGCTTAAACAGCACTTCGTTCTGCACCTGAACCGTAGCGAGAAAGGTACTGCAATCCAGTGCATGGGCGCTGCTCACCGCCAGCCGGATCAGCGTGGAACCCAGCTGTCCCTGACTGCGGAAATGCGGGCTGACGGCCAGTCGCGAGCCATACCAAAGACGCTCGCCTTCGCAGTGAATACGTACCGTGCCGACCACTTCCTGATGCCAGCCACCGTGATTGCCCAGCGCCACCAGGGTGCGCGCGCGATCATCCACTGCATCGTGATCATCGGCTTCAAACAGATGCTGTTCAGCGCAGAAAACCTGCCGCCGCAGGGCGTAAGCCTGCTCCACTTCCCACGGTAACGTGGCCCACTTGATGGTGTAATCTGAGTAGTCGGGATGATGCATCGCTATTGCCCTCTGCCGCTGGAATCGCTGGCTTCTGCAGCGGCAGCCTGTTCATACTGTGACAGCGTCGAACAGGCGCCACATTTGCTGCACCCGGCTTTGCCGGTTTCTGCCGTCATGCCGGCGGCATACAGTTGCTGGCCCAGTGGCCGCAGAATACTTTCCATAAAGGCGGCGTCCGGCGACGGATGATCTTCCAGCGGCGTGCCTCTGATCGGCACGAAGGGCACGACAAAGGGATAAACGCCGATGTCGATCAGCTGCTCACAGACCTGCAGAATAAATTCCGCGCTGTCACCCAATCCTGCCAGTATGTAAGTACTGACCTGCCCGCGCCCGAACACGGCGACAGCGTCACGGAAGGCTGCGAAATAATCTTCCAGCGTGTCTTCGGCTTTACCTGGCAGAATCTGTTCGCGTACGGATTGCGTCAGCACTTCGAGGTGCATGCCGAGGCTGTCGATGCCGGCGTCTTTCATGACCTGATACCAGGATGAATCGCGCGGCGGCTCGCACTGGCCCTGAATGGGAATATCCACCACAGCTTTCACTGCCCGCGCGCTGGCAGCCATCACTGCCGCACCACGGTCGGGCGTCGCTGGTGTGCCGGTGGTCATAATCATCTGGCTGACGCCATCCAGTTCCACCGCTGCTTTGGCGACTTCTGCCAACTGCGCAGGCGTTTTTTCCGCGATCGTCCGTCCGGCGCGCAGCGACTGCCCGATTGAGCAGAATTTGCAGGCTTTTTTACGGCTTTCGTAACGGATGCAGGTCTGCAGAATCGTCGTGGCCAGCACGTCACGGCCGTGCAGGGTGGCGATATGAGAATAGGGAATCCCATCCGCTGTTTTGCCCTGATAAAAGCGCGGCTCGCTGGTAAAGCTGACGTTATGCAGCGGAATCAGACTGTTTTCCTGATGCTGAATAATCTGCTCACCGTCAGTCAGTGATTCCACAGAAAACGGCGAATCCCAGGCCGATTCAGTGTAAATGGGCACCATCACGGTTGTGCCATCCACTGTCACCGGCTGATGATCGGACGGCCCCGCACCGCCACGGCGGACCATATGCCGCTGTTCCGGGCGGGTCAGACGCAGACCACGGGTCTGCAACTCAGTCAGCAGACGCTGAGTCGATTCGGCAGAGGGATTCATTATGTTCTCCTGCAATAGCGGATGTTGTCTGAGCTTCTGCCCGGACATCCTGCGGATGCATTGGTTGTTGGTAATCCGCGGGCTGATCATTAATCGCCAGGCGCAACAACTCCGGCCGCGCGTAATGGCCGACGGAATCCATCATGCGTTTGCGTTTGGTGATCAATCTGAAATCGAGGTCGGCCACCACCATACCTTCGCCCTGTGTCAGCGCTGGTGCCAGGTGCTTGCCTTCCGGCGAAATAATCGCGGTGTTACAGCCATCGCGCAGCGCCTGCTGTAACTTTTCATCCGGGGTAATGGATTCAATCTGTTCATCGGTCAGCCAGCCAGTGGCATTGACCACAAAACAGCCGGATTCCAGTGCGTGATGACGGATGGTTGCTTCAATCTGGTCAGCAAATACCGGCCCCACCAGAGAACCGGGAAACTGGCTGCAGTGAATCTGTTCGTGCTGCGTCATCAGCGCATAACGCGCCAGCGGGTTGTAATGCTCCCAGCAGGCAAGCGCTCCGACGCGGCCGACCGTGGTGTCCGCCACTTTCAGGCCAGACGCATCGCCCTGCCCCCAGATCATGCGTTCGTGATAGGTCGGCGTAATCTTGCGGCGTTTCAGCACCAGCAGACCGTCGGCGTTAAAAATTAACTGAGTGTTGTAGAGGCTGCCGTGATCACGTTCGTTCACGCCCAGCACCACCACCATGCTGTGTTTGCGCGCCCGCTCTGCCACAGCATCAGTGATCGGGCCGGGCACCACCACGGCTTCGTCGTACAGGCGCAGGTGCTCGGGACCACACTGCACCGCCGGCAGGACGAATGAAAAATACGGATACCAGGGGACAAAGGTTTCCGGGAACACAATCAGCTCAACGCCTTTGGCGGCGGCTTCATCCATCGCGTTCAATACATTGGCCAGCGTGCCGTTGGCGCTGCGGAGGTCCGGAGCGATCTGAACGGCCGCGGCCCTGACGGTTCTGCTGTTGTTGTTAGCAGTCATGGGCCGCGTATTCCTTACAGAGTCCAGGTATCGATGATCACTGCGTTATCACGCATGTGCAGCAGTTTCAGATCCATCACGTCGAGCGGATTGATCGGGGTAATACCTTCCACCAGTGAAGGTTCGCCGTGACCGTACAGCGCCTGCAGAGCAAAACGGCAGCAGTAAACTTTACCGCCTTCCGCCATAAACTTTTTCAGCTGGTTGGCATAGTTCTGATGACCCGGAAAAGCTTCATCACCCAGTGTCGGGAAACCACGCTGCAAACCCAGAGTTACGCCCGGGCCGTACAGCAGAATGGACGTTTCGTAACCTTTGCGCAGCAGACGGGTTGCCTGCAGCATATTCACCAGACCAATAGACCCTTCGAAGGCCACGGTGTGGAAGGTCACCAGGGCTTTTTCACCTTCTTTAGCTTTAACATCCTCAAACACTTTTTCTTCGTAATCGACGAAGAAATCACCGTCTTTATGCATTGGCTGAGTAACTTTTGGCATTTTTCTGCTCCTGTTGGATTTATAAGCTGATCACAATGGGCATCTCCCGATGCGATCAATAAGTGCAATCAAGTCAGAGCAATCAGGGGGCCAATATTGCGTTAAGTGATTGCTATCAATATGCAATCAATGAGTTGTCAAACTCCTCAGAAGAGAGAAAATTTTTTTAAAAACGATGGAAATACAATCAATACCCGATCAAATTAATATGGTTTTTTGCACTATATCCGTGCCCAAAAATACCGTTCTGCCCAGAGAAAACGCCACCTTTATGCAAATATAGTTATATACTGAAATCTGACTGACAGAACCTGAAATAATGACTGGCTCGCTGTGGCAATAGATGCAATCATTGAAAAATTGATCGCATCTACATACAAGAAGAGAGTCTCCACACATGGAGAATCTCTCACCAGGGAAACGATGAAAAACACAGAACTCGTGCGCTGGGCGCGCCGTCTGAAAAACAGTGAAGGTATTCCTGCCTACCGGCTGATTGCCGACCTGATTGCCGAAGACATCGACAGTGGCAGACTGCAGATCCGCGACCGGCTGCCACCATTACGCGATCTGGCCACAGCCACAGGTATCAATTACACCACCGCCGCCCGTGCTTACCAGGAAGCCAAAACCCGGGGGCTGATAGATTCCCGCCCGGGATCAGGCTCTTTTGTTAAAGGTCAGACGGCCACTGTCCGCCCGGATCTGGGCAATTATGAAATGACCATGAACCTGGTGATCGAGCCGGCCATTCCGACGCTGGTCGAGCAGATCCGCGACAGCGCCATCGGCGTTATGGCGCAACGCGATATTTACTCCATGCTGCGTTATCAGCCTTTTGGCGGCACTCAGGATAATCGCGAGGCGGCACTGGTATGGCTCGATAACCGCTTACCCAATCCGCAGCTGGAACAGGTGCTGATCTGCCCCGGCATTCACTCTGCACTGGTCGGTCTGATGAGCACCCTGGTCGAAAAGCATCAGGTGCTGTGTGTGGAAGGACTGACCTACCCCGGTATTAAAGCCATCGCCTCTCATCTCGGTATCAGTCTTTACTCTCTGCCACGGGATAATGACGGGCCGCTGGTAAAACCGTTCGAAGAGATCTGCAAACTCGGTAATGTCGGAGCCATTTACCTCAATCCGACCCTGCAGAACCCGACCACTGCCACCATCAGCAAGAATCGTCGCGAAGCCATCGCCGATGTTTGTCTGCGTTACAGTATTCCGGTGATTGAAGACGAGGCCTACACCATGCTGGCGGAAGAAGCCCCGGTCAGTTTCAGTGAGCTGATACCGGATCTGAGCTGGTATATTACCGGAACCTCAAAATGCTTCGGTCCTGGCGTACGCTCGGCTTTTCTGCACACACCCGGTAAACGCAAAGGCCAGCGACTGGCTGCCGTCATGCGCGTACTGAATGTTATGTCGAGTCCACTGACCGATGCACTGGTCAGCCGGTGGATACTGGATGGCACAGCGGATCAGATGATTAAAAGTATCCGCCGCGAAGCCATTGCCCGCTTGCGCATAGCCGAACAGGAACTGGGAAAAAATAATATCCGCTCTGCCGATGGCGCTTTCCATCTATGGCTGCCACTGCCCAAACACTCCGACTGGAACCCTTCCGAACTGGCCGTTCATCTGCGCCAGCAGGGTGTCAGTGCAGTCTCCAGTGCTGCATTTTCCACTGACAATAATCCACCTGATGCGGTGCGTTTATGTTTCGGCGGGCCGATCGGACGTGAGCAATGGCAGGAAAATGTGCATCAGGTGGCTGAAATCATTGAACATCCGAGTTACCTGAGTACCGGTATGCATTAAAGCAATTAAGCAAAATCTGTTACGGTCGAATAATTCCGCTACAGAAACCGTTCTGACAAAACGCCGCTGCTGTCGCCAACAGCAGCGGCGTTTTTTGTATCTGAGTAAGGGCACAGTGCAAAGCCTGACGCAGTTCATTTCAATCAGCACAGCCAAAGGCTATAGTGCCGCCTCCGGTTCATTTCTGAATTGTTGATGGATACCTGCAAATGGAAGCGCTTTTATCGTTATTCGCCCTGTTGATTGTGGTGCTGTTTTTTACCGCACTGGTGCTTGGCAGTGTGGCTTTTTTTCGTGTCCGCAGTCTGCAGCAACAGCTGCAAAGTATGGAAAAGAAGTTTGATAAAGCATTGCGGCAGCTGATGCTGAATCAACAGCAGAAGCATACACAGACAAGCGACACTGAGCTTTCTGCAACTGAACCATTAACAACACCAGCAACTGCGCCATTAACAGCATCAAAACCACCAACAACAGCATCAGAAACAGCACCGGAAGCTGAAGCTGCTGCAGAGACTCAGCCTGAAGCGCAAGCCGTGCCATTCGCTGCAGCTGCATCAGCACCTGCCGCTTCCATTACCGAAGCTTCTTCCGTTACCGAAACCTCCTCAGCTCCCTCAGTAGCGACACCATCAGCAGCGAAGGAACCGGGTTTTATTGATCGCCTCAGCGATAATATGCGTAATCACTGGATGGTGTGGCTGGGCGGCATCTGTGTCGGTCTGGCCGGTATTTTTATGGTGCGCTATTCCATCGAACAGGGCCTGCTGGGGCCGCAGGCTCGTATTATTCTGTCGCTGCTGACCGGCACAGGTTTACACATGGGCGCAGAATGGCTGCGCCGCAATAAAGGCCAGAATCCGGTGTTTGCCGCTCTGGCCGGTGGTGCCAGCATTATTCTTTATGCAGCCTTATTTGCCGCCTTTAAATTATTACCCGGTGTGTCGCCAACGCTGATTTTCGCCGCTCTGGCACTGGTGTCCTTTGCTACCCTGGCACTGGCGCTGAGGCACGGTCCGGTGCTGGCAACTCTGGGCATGTTAGGCGGCTATATCGTGCCTTTGCTGGTGAATACCGGCTCAGGCAATATCGCCATGGCGCTGATTTATATAACCATACTCACAGCCTTTTCGTTGTGGCTTGTTGCCTATGTACAGAAGCGCTGGCTGTGGGCCGGCGTGATTGCCGGCAGCCTGTTATGGTGGCTGCTGAGTCTCGCAGCGTCGCCGGCAGATGGTGTGCGTTCTCTGTATTTGCTGGCGCTGGCGTATCTGTTCCTTGCTGTTCCGCGCTTTGACTGGTTACTGACTCAAAAAAGCGAGAAAGAAGACCAGCGCAGTTGGCTGCAGTATATGCAGCATTACATCCGCGAAAACGCAGACTGGCCTGCCCTTGCCGGGCTGGTGCTTATCGTTATCGCCCAGGCCATTACCCTGACTATAGAAGGCGTTGCTGACAGTCACTACTTTATTGTTCTGCTGTTACCGGCGCTGCTGCTTGGCGCAAACCGCCGCGCTGAACTAAATCCTCTGACGGCACTGCTGTTGCCACTCATTGTGCTCGCCACATTTGTCAGCTATCTCAGTGAGCAGCAGAATCAGCTGCTGTTTATCGCCCCGGATATTGCTGATCAATCCGCACTGGCAATACGCTTTATGTTGTTGGCGGTTCTGTATTGCAGTGTGTCTTTATGGCTTTTGCGCCGGCATGTGCGTTACCCGGCTTTCTGGAGCGGACTGGCGAGCGCCACACCGCTGCTGTTAATGGCAGCCGGCTACTATTTATTCAGTGCTTTTCACAGCGACTGGGCCTGGGGGCTTATTGCTGCATTATTAGGCCTGTTGTATTTATGGTTGACCCGCATCAGCAAAAACCTCAGTGATCTGGTTACTGTGGTTCTGATTACCGCCGCCCATGTGGGCTTTTCACTGGCAGCTGTAATTATGCTGGAAGAAGCGACTCTTACGCTGGCAGTGGCGGCACAACTGGTATCTATGGCTGCGTTACAAAGACATTATCAGCTTGCCTTTATGCCCTGGGTGATCCGCGCCGTACTGGCCATCGTCGTCTGTCGTATTACCTTTAACCCATGGCTGCTGAGCTATCCGCCGGGCAGCCACTGGTCGCTGTGGACCTTTGGTGGTTCAACCCTTTGCAGCGCCGCTGCAGCATGGATTCTGCGCGCTCCGGAATTCCGCAAAATGCAGGCCTGGCTACAGGGCGGTGCCATTCATCTGCTGGTATTAACTCTGGCAGCTGAAATCCGCTACTGGCTGTACGACGGCGATATTTTCCGCCAGCAATTCAGTTTTACCGAAGCCAGTCTCGACGTATTTATCTGGGGTACGGCTTCGCTGATTTATTTCTGGCGCGCCGGGCAAAGCCAGTACATGCAGAAGTTTTATCATATTGTCAGCCTGATTCATCTGGGTCTGGCCGGAGCGACTTATGCGCTGATCATACTGCTGCGAGATAACCCGCTGTGGACCCATAATTCCGCAATAAGCAGTGAGATCGGAATACTGCCGTTGTGGAACCTGTTACTGCTCAGCTACGGCATCCCAACACTGATCATGGCCGCCTGGTGGTATCTGCGTCGTGATCAATATCGCTACTACGCAGCCGCCGCCGCAGGTCTGAATGCGCTGCTGTTTATCTCGCTGGAAATCCGTCACCTCTGGCAACAGGGTGCAATGAGCCTGAACCAGCACACCAGTGACGGTGAACTTTATACCTACTCGGTAGTCTGGATGTTAATCGCCGCTGCGGTTATGACCGCCGCACAGAAACTGCAGCAACAAACCCTGTACCGTGCAGGTATGGCATTGCTGCTGGTCGTGGTCGCCAAACTGTTTTTAGTCGATATGTCAGGGCTCACGGGGCTTTGGCGGGTAGCATCTTTCATGGGGCTTGGTCTGGCACTGCTGGGGCTGGCATGGTTACATCAGCGCTTCGCACCTGCCCAAGGTGAAACCGGCCAGGATAAAGACGGTAAAGGTGAAACCGGTAAAAATGAAGCTGCGGTAAAATAGCCTGTTCATAACCTTTCACATGAGCTTCGAATGAGTGCAGTAAGAAAACTTTTTAACGTTTTAACCAACATGAAAGATATGCTGCACTTTTTTACACACCGGATCCTGACAGCGTTTGCCACCACTGCTGCTTTGCTGTCTTTTACCTGTACTTCTCCACTTGCTGCAGAAACGGACACAGATAAAACGCCTGCGGGGGGAATACAAAAAAGTGATTCTGCCGGCAACACAGCTGCGCACGAACAACAGCAGGAACAACAACACGAACGGCAGCAACACATAAGCGAATTCTCGGTGCTGCATCAGTATGCTCAAATCGCCTCAGATACCTATCTGCCAGATAATGAACTGGCAGCACAGCTCGAAAATCAGCAACAAACGCTTATTCACCAGTCACTGATTGCGGATCATCAGGTCAGCTATTTTCTCGCCGAAGCCAACGGCATTCAGACCATTGCCATTCGCGGTACTGCAAACCTGACCAATGTTATGGTCGACCTGAGTGTAAACCTGGAAGCCGATGAAGCCCTGGGAATAACCCTGCATAAAGGTTTTCGCTCGGCGGCATCTGCCGTCTATCAGGATGTAAAACCCTATCTGAAAACCGACAAACCATTGATTATTACCGGCCATAGTCTCGGTGGCGCTATCGCCGTAGTGTTGGCTATGTATTGCCAGCAGGATGGACATCCGGCGAGCCGGGTCATTACCTTTGGACAACCTAAGGTAACCAATGTCACCGGTGCCAATACCTACGCCGATATTCCTTTAACCCGTGTCGTTACCGAAAAAGACCTGGTGCCACTAGTGCCGCCACTGAGTCCTTTGCAGATTAAAAATATGGATATTTACTGGCATATCGGCAGTGAAATTATTCTGCTGAATGATCAGCAGTATTCACAGACTCAGGGGTTGAAAAGCATGCTGCGGGCAACGAAATCCATGACCGCAATACCGGGCGAAGAGAACCTGAATGCTCATAAAATTTCGACCTATATTGATCAGCTGAGCAACCTCAGAAATCAGGCTGAAGAAATTCCCTACCAGACCAATATTAATCTTTTCGGTTTCAGTCTGGACTGACGATTATTTTTCGTCCGGTTCATTAAGGTCATCGCCTGGCTTCTGCTGCAAGAATTTCTTACAGCTATCAATCTGATGAGCCAGCGTATTATCATTATGATAAAACGCACTGCAACGGCGGCACATCATCCGATGCATAAAGGCACTGCTTTTGAGAACAGCCGATCCTTCCTTTAACTGGCCTGATGTCAGCAGAAATATAAACTCCTGGCATTTCATCATGATAATGTCTCCCCATCAAACCAGCTTTGATTCAGACAGATATGAATCTGCTTACGGGCACGGCTCATTGACTGCCAGTAATCGCTCTTGCTGATATTAATAATTGTACAAATTTCCTCGGCATCGCATTCCATAAATTCTTTCATGGTGAATACCCGCGCTGGTTTTTCCGGCAACTTATTCACACAGATATCCAGCACCTTAAAAAATTGGCTGCTTTCTGTGTCCTCATCCGGCGCAGACCAGCGCGCTGGCGCAACGCCGGAATGCCAATGGCCTTTGCGGTCGAAAAGCAGTTCATCAAATTCATCACTGCTGATTTCATCCGCTAATGGCTGGCGGTAACGCTGGCGCAATCTGTCTTTCACTTTATTGCGCAGAATACCAAACAGGTAGGCACGGATATCATCGGGCTTTTTATTGCCGGTAAAAGTTACCAGGGCGGCAAAAGTTTCCTGAACGGCATCTTCCGCATCATCGGCAGACGACAGGTGCAGCTGAGCAAAGCGCAGCATAGGTGTGCGCCACTGGTGTACCCATTGCGAAATATCATGAGTGGTAATCAAGGGTTTTTCCGCTCCCTGCTCTTTCGGACTTCATTCCTGTTAATACCGATAACCATAGGCTGCTGCTGAGATGCTTCAGGTAATTATCTGCCGACCAGTTGCCGGAACCGTTGACCAGCACAGGCAATAACATAATGACCATCATCAACGGTACTTTAAAACCATAGCCGCTTTCTGTATCAATCTGATTCCAGCCATGCCAGCCCAGATCGAAGTGCACTGAGTACACAGCCACCCAGATAATAAACATAAGTCCTGCTGCAGATAACCTCGAAAAAATACCGAGCAGCAGCGCGACACCCAGAATCAGCTCGCCAAAGCCTGCTACAGCCCAGTTCAGATCGGCAGGCAGAAGACTGACAGGGAAAGGGAAATCCAGACCGGCAAACAATTCCGGGGCATTCAGTCCATCGCTGACTTTCACCCAACCGGCATGAATAAACTCCTGCGCCAGCCACAGACGCAGAATAAACACAGGCAATGGTGACAGGCTGTCAGTCAGCGGCCTGTTGTTTGAGAAATTCAATAAACTCATCGGTCATATCTCCATAAAAATGCGATTGCCAGGCAGAACTCTGAATAAATGCACACAACAAAGAGCGCCAGCTTTCATCGCCCAGTGTTTGTTTGACGTCGGGGAAATAGCCACCCAGCATCTGATCGGCGCCCAGATACACCAGATGCCGGTACAGGCGCATGCCGTTTTCACTGTACCCGGCGGGCACCTCGTCACTCAGACCACGGACATAATCGTAAAATGCAGAGGTCAGCAGGCCAGACTCTCCTGCGAGTGGGTCGGCGCTGTGGCATAGCCGGATGTCAGCCATAACAACTCCTGATTAATAGTTTGAATATCCGGTACATCGTTATCCCATTCCAGCAGTATGGGCAGCCCGTACTTTTTGTGCAGTTCCAGAGCTTTATCACGAACATGTGGTTCAGCAGGACGGCTGTGAGTATCAACATAAAGGCCGAAACGCGGGTCGTATTCATGACCGGCAACATGCATATAATTGACCCGGCTAAAATCGATACGCATCAGGTAATCATCCACAGTCTGCTGTTGGTGGTTTTTATAATTCACATCAATATTGTTCAGATCGAGCAGGATATTGCAGTCTGCATAGTCTGCGACCGCAGCCAGAAATTCAGCTTCCGGCATGTCACCGATATTGGTGTACCAAGTCGGGTTTTCGATGGCCATGCGCCGTCCGAGAATATCCTGAACCTCACGGATACGATCACCGATGCGGACAACCTCACGGGCAAAAAACGGTATTGGAAACAGATCATACAGCTGATGCGCATCGCCACTGGCGGCCAGATGGTCGGAGTAAAAAGGTGTTCCCAGTGTTTGCTGCAATACTCCCACCTGCTGCACGAATTCTGCATTGATGGGCGATGAGCCACCGAGATTGAGCGACACGCCGTGCAGATGCACAGCGCGCCCGGCGTCAATCAGTTGCAGCAGCGGAGCAGGATCGCGACGGATCCAGTTTTCGGCAATCACTTCAAAGAAGTCTGCCTGAACATCAGACATATCCCAGTCTGACATTTCTCTGCGGTAACCTAAGCCTGCCATGGTCAGTTCCTTACTTTTTGCTGCAGGAGCCTTCAGCTTTTGAACAAGAGCTGTCCTTCTTTGAACACGAACCATCGCCCTTATCGGCAGACGTTGTTTTCTTACCACAGGTACCGGCACCACAGCTGCGGTCTCCGGCCAGTGCCGAAGCAGAAAACGCAGCAGAAGAGATAACAGTCAAAGCCATAGCGGCAGCAGAACGGATATTCATGGAGCATTCCTCATATAAACAGTCAGATAGTCAGCACATCACGTGCTTATCTGTTCAGTCGTACTTGCTCATGGAATCCTGACAACTTTTTTTGAATTATTTAAAAACCAATTAATTTCAAACACTTAAGATCCAATTGACGAGACAAGAGGAGTGAAAAACCGCCGGTCAGGCACAAAAAAGCCCCCTGAATCTGAGTCCAGGGGGCTTAACGGTGACTGAATCCAGTCTGAAGAAAGTTACTCGCCGTTAAAGAACATAAGGCGGTTGTAATTATCGATAACGATCAGAGTCTTTTCATGCAACCGCAGTCCGGATGGGTAAGCCATTGTTCTGTCGGTACTCACATGCTCTTCTCCAATAACGTCTTCAACACCATCCTGGTTGTCATCATTAGCTGCAGTATTGGTGAAGCTATCCTGCCCTAAGACCACATCGGCAGCCTGACCATTTTCTGTTGGCCAGCTGTTCCAGATCAGTACGCGGTTATTATCTCCGTCGGTAACAAAGATCTGTTCACCATTAGAATAAATACCATCAAATGGATAATTCATCGTCTGCGCTGAAGGATCATCTTCCGAAGAATCCTGGTCAGCATCATTTGCATTATTACTGGCGAAATCAGGTTGCCCTAACACCAGATCTGCAGGTTCAAAGTTTTCCGTCGGGAAGGTGTTCCAGACCAACACCCGGTTATTCACAGCATCGATTACCAGCAATTTTTCTCCATCAGTCCAGGCACCAGCTGGAACAGATAATGTACGTGCTGAAGGCTGCGAATCAGTATCGCCATCCTGATTATCATCATTAGAATCACACAGATCGAAGCTGTTCTGCCCGAGCACTATGTCTGGCAGCGTTCCCGATTGCGTTGGCACCGTATGCCAGATCAGTACCCGGTTATGTCCGCTGTCTGTTACCACCAGTTTTCCTCCGGCAGCAGCCAGACCCTCCGGGCCACTTAGCCCCAGCGCCGAACAGTCTGCCGCGGGCTCTTCCTCAAAACTGCCGGTCCCCAGAATAATCCCTGTGTTCTCAGCTCCGGTAACCGGAATACTATCGAAAATCACTACACTGTTATCGCTATACAGGGGCACAATCATACGTCCGGCGGACACCGCCGGACTGCTGGGACCGGACAGCTGATAGTCCTGCAGGACATTTTCGCCGTCCCGGTACTGAATACTGTCAATATAGGTAGCGGCAACACCATCGGATTCGGGCAAGGTGGTGAAGCGAACCAGTTGACCGGCGCTGTAATCCCCTACCCACAATGAACCATCTTCAGCCACTAAGGGGTTAGCGTAGATATCGCTGAACAAATCAGTGCCCTCATCGTCCGTTGCCAATACGAAATCTGCACGCTGAAAGTTGCTGAAAATAACTGGTTCAAAAACGACTTCATCCCCGGGTTCGTTTTCATCATCAACGATGGGAGGGTTATCATTATCAGAGGAACCACCTCCACCACCGCCTCCGCAGGCAGTCAATGCAAGGCCACTGAAGCAACAGAAAATAAGATGTGATAAATGCAGATTTTTCATTCTTTATCCCTTTTAAAATTGTGTAATTCCATTCAGATCAGAATGCTTGTCAGCTGTTGATTATGCTCTGTGCAGATGCAGCGCTCGTCAAAAGATAACGGCACTATAAAAAGAAGAGACAGCAGTAGTTTTAATGCCAGTTAAATAACCGCTGGGGAATAACGTCAGCAATCTCAATAATTTGAATTATTTTTTTGGTTCATAAGAATGAGTTTTTATGCACTAACTGTACGTTCATCAGGACTGCAATGGGTATTCGTTAATAAATACCGTATTCGTAACCATTTTCGCCCAAACTTAAAAATGGCGCATAAAACCCAGATCAAACGTACCAAAAAATACACAGGAAAACTTAGAAAAGTGTCGGACATAAGACCTGAGAAGAATCACTCTTCAGACAGACCAGCAACCGCTTATAAGATTATTGCGACTTCAGCCGCAGCGCTTCCACCACTTTACGGAACGCAGGCGATGGATCACGGCGATTAGGATAGTAGAGATGGTATCCCGGGAAATGCGGGCACCATTCATCCAGCACCTGCATCAGTGAGCCATTGGCGATATGCGGGCCCAACATATCCGCAGGCAGATAGCCGATCCCGTTACCCTGCAAGGCCGCTTTCAGAATCAGCGAGCTGGTATTGAACACCAGTTGCCCGGGTACTTTGACATTAATCTCACGACCATCCTTTTCGAATTCCCAGGTATACAGGCCGCCAAAACTCGGCAGGCGGAAATTGATGCAGTTATGTTGCACCAGATCTTCTGGTTCCTGCGGTACACCATGTTCAGCAAAATACTCTGGCGAGGAAAACACCAGCATACGTAACGGTGGCATCAGTGGCACGGCGATCATATCCTGATCCAGATGTTCACCGAGACGTACACCAGCGTCTAGACGCTGGCCAACGATATCCGTCAGGCCGTTGTCGACGCGCAGTTCAATATTGATATCCGGATAGTCCTTCATCAGCTGACTCAGACGCGGCCAGATGGTGAACTCAGCCGCGTGATCACTGCAGGCAATGCGCACAGTACCGGCCGGTTTATCGCGCAGCTCCGTCAGCGCTGCGAGTTCGGCGTCGATGTCTTCAAATAGCGGGGCTACGGTCTGCAGCAGACGATCACCGGCTTCTGTCGGCGACACGCTGCGCGTGGTGCGGGTCAGCAGGCGAATGCCTAAACGGGATTCGAGGGCACGGATAGTATGGCTCAGAGCTGATTGTGATACCCCCATCTGAGCCGCCGCGCGGGTGAAACTGCGCTCGCGCGCCACCGCGATAAACGCCTGCAGTTCGTGATAGTTGTCGCGCGCCATTGTCAGTTACTCCACCAGTCATTTCACCAGGTACCCCAGAGAATGCGGACAGATGGGCACACGCTGCATTGTTCCAGCAGTTCCATTCATTAACTATACGAATAAACCGCATACACTAAGCTATTTCACTCATTAATCTCTTCCGCCATCCGGCAGATGTCAATTCTGACCTGCGCACTGCGGAAAAGCGCTGGGGATTTATTGCAGCTTACTGACCTTTTACTAACCTTTAAGTCTCAACCTTCGAATTTACCAGCGATCAAAACCAAAACGGAGACGCAGGGATGAAATTACGTATGACCTTAGGGATGAAACTCTCTGCCGGGTTTGTTCTTGTCGTACTGCTGCTGGCTATATCCAGCACCAATTCTGTCATCAGTCTGAGCGGTGCCAGTGATGGCTTCAGCCATTACCGCACTCTGGCACGTGACACCAACCTGGCCGGACGGGTACAGGCCAACCTGGTGCTTGCCCGTCTGGAAATGAAGAACTACCTGCTCAGCAGTGGTGAACGCGGTCTGGATAAGTACACAGAACGGTTTGCCGCAGTCAACGAGCTGTTTGCCCAGGCCCAGGCAGAGATCAAAAAGCCAGAACGGGTAAAGCTTGTACAGGAAACTGCGCCACTGCTGCAGGAATACCAGGCAACATTTAATGACGTCCGCAGCCTGATGGAGCAGGAAAAGACTACCTATTACGGTGATCTCACCGGTTTGGGCAACGCTATGCTGCAAACCTTAGAGCAGGCGCACAAACAAACCACTTCAGTGGAAGATGAAAAACTGCTGGGCAATCTGACCTCCGCCCTGCTGCTGGCCAGACTGAATATCGTAAAATGGTACGACCAGCACAAGGCCAGTGACATCGAAACCAGTGAGCGTCTGCTGCGTGAAGAGATTCCACAACAGGTGGAAGGGCTGCGCGCCAGTACCGTCTCGGTGCAGCTGGATATCACTCTGGCGACCTTTATGAAACAACGCACGGACTACCTCAGCGGGCTGGAGAAACTGAAGAAGCTGGTTGCTGATCGTGATGAAAAAGTCCTGCGTACGCTGGACGTTATCGGCCCGGTGATTGCCGACAAACTGGAAGCCATCAAACTGTCTGTTATGGATGACCAGAATGAACTCGGCCCGAGACTGCAGAGTGAAAACAGCACCTCCACCAGGGTTCTGCTGCTGGTATCAGCCATTGCCATTGCGGTTGCGGTATTCGCTTCCATCGCGCTGACCCGCCACATCACCAGTCGTCTGAACAAAGCGAAAAACCTGGCCAATACGCTGGCCTCTGGCCAGCTCAACGTGAAGTCCACCGATCAGGGCCATGATGAGATCAGCGAACTGTTCACGGCACTGAATAATATGGCCGGCAATCTGCGTGACATGGTGCGCGATATTCTTGGCGCCAGTAACGAAATCGGCCAGTCGGCCGGCAACCTGATGACGCTGACTGAACGCAGCCGTCTTGGCGCTCAGGAACAACAGTCAGAAACCGATCAGGTGGCCACTGCAGTCAATGAAATGGCAGCCACTGCCCATGAGGTATCCGCCAGCGTGACTCAGGTAGCGGAAGCTTCGGAAAAAGCCGAAGGTCAGGTACAACAAGGGCAGAACGTTGTGGTTCAGACGCAGAATAATATTCATCTGCTGGCCAGCAGCGTGAAAGATACCGCCCGTGAAATCGATGAGCTGCGCAATGAAACCATCAGTATCGGGCGTATTCTGGATGTGATCCGTGGTATTGCCGAACAGACCAACCTGCTGGCTCTCAACGCCGCCATCGAAGCGGCCCGTGCCGGTGATCAGGGCCGGGGGTTTGCGGTTGTCTCCGATGAAGTCCGCTCTCTGGCGCAGCGTACCCAGGAATCCACGTCAGAAATTCAGGCTCTGATCGAGCGTCTGCAAAACGGTGCCAATCAGGCAGTGGCTTCCATGGAAAAAGGTGAAGAGCTGACCAACGCCTGCGTATCTCTGTCTGATGATGCAAACAGCGCTCTGCAGGACATCAACCAATCGGTTGCTGTGATGTATTCAATGGCGACTCAGATTGCCACAGCGGCGGAAGAGCAAAGCCAGGTTGCCGAACAGATCAATCAGAGTGTGATCAAGGTGCGCGATATCAGCGCAGACAGCCTGTCCTCCGCGGATGACAGTGCCGCCTCCAGCAATCAGCTGTCCGGGCTGGCCAACTCACTGCAGAAACTGGTTGGTCGTTTCTCACTGAGCTGAGCCATCAGGCAGGTATCCGCACATCGCGGATACCGCCTCCGTCCCCTTTCCTCGCGTCCGCCTCCCCATACCCTCAGCATTACTTTTCAGAATGCCCACATCGTCAGCTGTCCGGCCTGTAACTTGACCCGGATCATTTAGTTGTATATACAACCATTATGAAATTATCTTACGATCACAATCATTCTCTGGGTTACCTCACCGGTCTCGCCAGCCGCCTGTTCAACAACCTGATCGCCCGGCGTTTCCGTGAAGCCGGTATTGATCTGACCGCAGAACAATGGGGTGTGGTGATGCTGCTGAGCAAAGGCGAAGCAACCACACAGAAGCAACTGAGCGAGCAACTGTATCTGGAAAAATCCAGTGTCAGCCGCCTGCTCGACGGACTGGAAAAGAAAGGCTGGCTTGAACGACAGCCAGACCCGGAAGACAGCCGGCGCAAGCGCGTAATTCCGACTGAAAGAGCACTGGCAGAAGCCAGCCGCTGTTCGGCTATCGCGAATGCGGTGCTCAGCGACGTTCAGCAGGGCATCGCTGCAGACGACCTGGAACAGGGACAGTCTGTGCTCAATCAGGTGATTGGTAATCTGCGCGATCTGAATGGCTGACGCCTGAGATCGCATCACAATTTTATGGTGTGGCCGTTTTACAGCGTTTTAATCCGCCCGCGAAACCGCCACGGAATGACAACCAGCAATGGTGGAGGTAACAATGACAAAACGTAATGCTCTGATCACAGGCGGCGCCCGTGGTATTGGCGCGGCAACCGCAAAAGCACTGGCCGCAGACGGTCACCGTGTTTTTATTAACTACGTAAACAGCGCTCAGGTAGCGGCTGATCTGGCAGCAGAAATCACCGCTGCCGGCGGCGAAGCCTATCCGCTGCAGGCCGACGTGCGTGATGACAGTCAGCTGGAAGCCATGTTCGCCAAAGTCGCGGAATTCGGTGGTGTGGATATTCTGGTGTCCAACGCCAATATGAACTTCACGCCAAAGCCGTTCATGGAACAGAGCTGGGATGAGTTCGCGCAGAAACTGAATGATGAATTGCACGCCTCTTATGCCTCGGCAAAACTGGCCACCGCTCAGATGGCGGAGAAGAAATACGGTCGCCTGGTGTTTATTTCCAGCACCCTGTCCGAAAGCCCTGCGCCTATGTTTATCGCTCACGGTTCCGCCAAAGGCGCGCTGGACAGCTTCAATAAATACCTGGCGCAGGAACTGGGCCCAATCGGCATTACTTCCAATATCGTTGCCCCAGGCATGGTGGAAACCGACGCCACTAAAGACGCGCCACAGGAGTTCAAGAACATGATTATTCAGTTCACTCCAACTCAGCGTCTGGCGCAGCCGGAAGACGTCGCCAGCACCATCCGCTTCCTGGTAAGTGAAGCTGCCGGTCATGTAACCGGTACTTATACTCCGGTATGTGGCGGTGCCTACCTGCCATAAGCCTGGCTTCAGCCATAAAAAAAACCGGCCATTTGGGCCGGTTTTTTTGTTTTTCTGAAAGTCCGCTCGCTGTTAAAAGTCCACTTCGTTCAGGGCAAAGCTGTTGTCGAGCATGGAGACCGCCGACTGCCACTGTGACTCCTGCTCTTCCGGATAGGAAATGGTGAAGGTCACCAGAGTTTCGCCGGCGAGAATGCTTTTGCTGTAAAACACTTTGTCACCCTCGGTGTAGCCGGATACCCGGAACCAGTTTTCACCCAGTTCTTTGTCCGTCACCAGGCGCGAGTGATTGCCGTACAGATCATCTTTGGCAGCACGCTGATAGAGTTCATCCAGCTGCTCTTCATTTAACAGGTTGGCGCCGTACACCTGCACCCGGACTTTGCCATCAGCAGAGGTAAACGTCTGGCCATCACCATTAAACGACTCGCCCTGCGGGTGCAGCGTCTGTGGATAATTCAGCGTAAAACCATAGCGGATATTGTTGTACACATGATCCTGCGCATGTTGATCGCCCGCTGTCAGAGATGCCATCAAATTGTGTGGCGCGATACTGGCGCCCACAACGTCCTGTGATAACAGTGCCGACGGCGATGAATTACCGGTCAGCGCCAGCGCTCCCATGCCACACAGCACACCGGCACAGAAAGTAATCACAGGGACAGTTTTGGTTTTCATAGCGCCTCCCGGCAAAGATTCAGCGGATGATGGATGAGTGCCTGATGGAGTTACATTGTAAACCCGTCAGCCCGGTTCCTTTCTTGGATGCATGTCACATTCTTTGGGGAACCCATGCACAGTGTGAAACGAAGACAGTCTCAGGACCCTGTCGTTCCTCAACTTTTACTCAGGTTAACGGGTAGTGGTGAAAATCCGGTGAAAATGTTCAGCAAAATCCGAATCAGGCGGGCAACAGCAGAGTGAAGCAGGTAATGCCGTTGGCCGAAGTGACGCTGATGTCACCACCGTGGGCTTTTACCACAGAGCGGGCAATGGCCAGCCCCAGTCCGGCACCTTCGGAATGACGCTGACGGGAGGGATCAACGCGGTAAAAACGGTCGAAGAGTTTATCCAGATGTTCAGCGGCGATAGTGTCGCCCGGGTTGCTGACATGAATGGCGATGTATTTCCCCTGAGTCTGCAGACTGACGCGGATGTACTGCCCATCCGGTGTATGGCGCAGTGCATTGGATAACAGATTGGAAATCGCCCGGCGCAGCAGTGAGCGGTCGCCATGCACCTGCGGCACATCACCATCGAGCTGCAGGGAAATCAGTTTCTCTGCTGCCAGCACTTCAAAGAATTCAAACAGCTGCTCAATTTCAGCGCGAACATTGAGCGCTTCCGCTTCCGGTTTAATCAGCTGGTTATCGCTTTTCGCCAGCCACAGCATATCCGCCACCATTTTGCTCAGACGCTCCAGTTCTTCCAGCGCGGAATACAGAGCCTCCTGATATTCACCATCGTTGCGCGGCTTGCTGATGGTCACCTGAATCTGTGTCATCAGGCTGGTCAGCGGCGTGCGCAGCTCGTGGGCAATATCCGAGGAGAAATGCGACAACTGATCAAAACCCTGCTGCAGGCGGGCCAGCATGGTATTGAACGATGCCGCCAGTTCGCGCAGCTCGGCCGGCAGGGTTTGTGGATCAATACGCACATCCAGCCGGTGCGCCTGAATCTCGCCCATGCTGCGGCTTAAGCCGCGCAGCGGCAGATGCCCCTGATACACAGCAAAGGCGGCAGCCAGCAGAGTCAGCACCCCTGTGGCCGCCATAATCAACCACAGACTTTCGCGGAAGCTTTGCAGAAACTGCAGGTGGAATTCCATATTAATGGCAACCGTCAGGCGGTAGCGGGCTGTGGATGTCTGCACCTCTGTGACCACACCACGCAGGGTCTGCCCGCTCCGCTGCCAGGTGCTTAAGGTGTCCGGGCGGATATCCTGCACCACGGCTGAGGATGCATCCGCCAGCGGAGCAGCATCCGCAGGGTCTTTACTGCTGAGCAACAGCCCGCTGGCGTCACGAATCTCAAAGCGGGTGCCATGGTGCCCGGCCACCAGCGCCGGCAGTTCATTGCTGAGATACGCGGTGTCGGCACCGCGCTGCTCCAGCACATCGTGAATTACATGCACAATGGCTTTGATTTCACCGGCGTCCTGCTGAGCAAAATGATGCTCAATCGACCGCATGATCAGCCCGGCCATGACCAGCAGACCGATACCCACAGCGATACTGACAAACAGCAGCACGCGCAGGGTGAGCGACAGTGGCTGGCGCTTACTCATCATTGGCTTCCGCATCCAGTTTGTAGCCCATGCCGCGTACGGTATGAATCAGTTTGGGTTCAAAGCCGTCATCAATTTTGGCGCGCAGGCGCCGGATCGCCACATCGATCACATTGGTGTCGGAATCAAAATTCATATCCCACACCTGTGAGGCGATCAGCGAGCGGGTCAGCACTTCGCCCTCACGGCGCACCAACAATTCTAGCAGAGCAAATTCCTTCTGACTGAGCTGAATTTTTTTGCCGTCGCGGGTCGCCCGGCGTTTGGGCATATCCAGCATAAGATCCGCCACACTGAGCTGGTCTGACTGTACCGGCACCGAACCACGACGCAACAAAGTACGCACCCGCGCCAGCAGTTCAGCAAAGGCAAAGGGCTTCACCAGATAATCATCGGCCCCAAGTTCCAGACCTTTGACCCGGTCTTCGACACTGTCGCGGGCAGTCAGAAACAGCACCGGCGTCTGCCGTGCGGCCTCGCGCAGGGACTGCAGAATGCGCCAGCCATCCACATCCGGCAGCATCACATCGAGCACGATCAGATCAAAATCCTCGGTCATGGCCAGATGGTGACCGTCCAGCCCGTTACGCGCCAGACTGACCTGAAAGCCGGCCTCTGTCAGACCCTGTTGCAGGTAATTCCCGGTTTTATGTTCGTCTTCCACCACCAGCAGGCGCATCGTCTATACCTCTGTTAACAGCCGCATTATGGCTGATGACAGCCGTCACACAAATGACCGCTGGATTACGCTTTTGTAATGTTCGGGTCATGCCGGTGTCAGGCAGGCCGCTTTACCCTGAGGGTAAGATACCGATATTGATGGAGTCATTGCGATGAGCAAACACCTTGAGCTGCCGCTGCTGAAGCGGCGGCGCTTTGTCCAGGGACTGGCCGCCGGCGGCATTCTGGCGGCACTTCCGGGCCTCAGCCGGGCCGCTGCTGCAGAGTCAGCTTTACACGGCACAGCACCGGTTCTGAGTGGCAGAACCATTGATCTGGTGGTTGAAGAAACTCTGGTCAACTTCACCGGCAATGTGCGCCGCGCCACCAGCATCAACGGCTCCATTCCGGCACCGACCATCCGTCTGCGCGAAGGCGATACGGTGACCATCCGCGTCACCAACCGTATGTCCGTGCCGACGTCGATTCACTGGCACGGCATTATCCTGCCGCACAATATGGACGGTGTTCCGGGTCTGAGTTTCCGAGGCATCGCCCCCGGTGAGACCTTTGTTTACAGCTTCACGCTGCAGCAGACCGGCACCTACTGGTATCACTCTCACACCGGTTTTCAGGAAATGACCGGCATGTACGGCGCACTGATTATCGAGCCTCGTGACGGCAAAAACATCGAAGCCGACCGTGCCCACGTGGTCCAGCTCAGTGACTGGACCGACGACGACCCGATGGCGGTGTTTGCCCGTCTGAAAACCCAGAGCGATGTGTACAACTACAACCAGCCAACTGCTGGTCAGTTCTTTGAAGACGTCTCTGCGCTGGGCTTTACCAGCGCCCTGCAGAAACGCCGCATGTGGAATCAGATGCGCATGAACCCAACGGATCTGGCCGATGTCTCCGCCAGCGTGCTGACCTATCTGATGAATGGCACGACACCGGCAGGCAACTGGACCGGCCTGTTCAAACGTGGCGAATCCGTGCGCCTGCATTTTATTAATGCAGCCAGTAACTCTTTCTATGATGTGCGCATTCCCGGTCTGCGCATGACCGTGGTGGAAGCCGATGGCCAGGCGGTTGAACCTGTCACTGTGGATGAATTCCGCTTTGGTCCGGGTGAGACTTACGATGTGATCGTACGCCCGACCGATGATGCCCACACCATTTTTGCCCAGAGCATGGACCGTTCCGGTTATGCCCGCGGCACCTTGGCCGTCGCTCAGGGCTTAACTGCTGCGGTACCGGATACGGACCCGGTGGAATGGCTCGGCATGCAGGACATGATGGGTAATATGCACGGTGATCACGGCAGCATGCAGGGTATGGCCGGCATGGGCGATATGCCCGACCATTCTCAGATGGATCATTCCCAAATGGACCATTCACAGATGAAGCATGACGGACACATGAACGGCATGCCGATGAATCCTCTGGCAAAACCATCACAGAACGTACGCCACGCCAGCAGCGAGCGCGGTGGCAAGGTCGATATGCTGGTCGATACGCCACGCACCAACCTGGACGACCCCGGCGTTGGCCTGCGCGGCCTCAGCCAGAAAGGTCGCCGCCCGGCTGGCCATAAAGTTCTGACCCATTCTGACCTGAGATCCCGTGATGGCGTGCTGAACGACAAGCGCGTACCCGGCCGTGAAATCGAACTGCATCTGACCGGCAATATGGAGCGCTACTCCTGGTCGTTTGATGGCGTTGAATTCGGCGACAGCACACCAGTGGCAATGAAACGCGGTGAACGGGTGCGCGTTATTCTGCAGAACGACACCATGATGACCCACCCCATGCACCTGCATGGCATGTGGAGTGACCTGGAAGCACCGTCCGGTGAACTGCTGGCGCGCCGCCACACCATTCAGGTTCAGCCTGCGCAGCGCATCAGTTTTCTGACCACCCCGGAAGAAGTGGGGCGCTGGGCATGGCACTGCCATCTGGCCTTCCACATGGATGCCGGTATGTTCCGCGAGGTAGCTGTCGTATGAAAAACGTAATCAAAGGCTCCCCATCTCTGCTGACCACCGTGCTGCTGGTTCCGGCGTTAAGCGCGGCGATCGTCACTCAGAACGCACAGGCTGAAGAGAGCGCTGGCACTATGCAGGACATGCCAATGCATCAGGGCATGGACCACAGTATGCACCAGGGTATGGACCATGAGATGCATCAGAACATGGATCACAGCATGCATAAGGGGATGCACGGCGAGCAAACAGCCAGCGCTCCTGTGGTAAGCAACGACCGTGATCCTCACGCCTATTCCGATGGCTTAACCCTGAGCAAAGGCCCTTACGCCCTGCCCGGCCCGCGCCAGATGAAAATGGCAGACGAGCACCGTTTCTGGTCAGTGATCGGTGACCGTCTGGAATACGAACCGGATGATGATCGCGGCGCTTACGATCTGACGGCCTGGTACGGCACCACCTGGAACCGTCTGCAGGTGAATGCCGAAGGTGAATTTGCCGATGGTTCGCTGGAAGAAGCAGAAACCGAAGTGCTGTGGAACCACGCACTGACCGGCTACTTTGATACCCTGCTGGGTGCCAGATTCGATACCTATAACGGCGATGAAGGCGACGACCGTCAGTGGTTAGCGCTGGGCATTCAGGGGCTTGCACCTTACTGGTTCGAAACCAGCCTGACCTTCTACCTTGGTGACGAAGGCCGCAGCGCGTTGTCCGGCGAAGCTGAATACGATCTGCTGTTTACCCAGCGTCTGGTGTTGCAGACCCGCGCGGCATTAACTGCTTATGGCAAAGATGATGAAGAAAATGGCTTATACGCTGGCTTTACCGATGGTGCCTTAGGTCTGCGTCTGCGTTATGAAATCAGCCGCCAGTTTGCCCCCTATATTGGTGTTGAATGGACCAGAGCTTTTGGCAAAACCGCCGATATGGCTGACGATGCCGGTGCGCCGGTCACCGACACTCATTATCTGGCCGGAATTAAATTCTGGTTCTGAACTGCGTACCTGCAGCGGTCTGTTGCCGCTGTGGATAAAAGGATACTGAATGATGAAAGTGTTACTTGTTTCGGCTCTGCTCGCTCTTTCTCCCCTTGCTGCCCTGTCACCACGGGCAGCAGCCACCGAATTAACGGTGTTTAAAAGTCCGACCTGTGGCTGCTGCGGCGACTGGATCGACCATATGAAAGCCAATGGTTTTGACTCCCATGTTGAGCATCCGCAAAACCTGGCCGCGGTAAAGCAGCAGCTTGGCATCGGCCCGCAACTGCGTTCCTGCCATACCTCGGTTTCACAGGCAGGCTTTGTGTTTGAAGGTCATGTGCCGGCGAAATACGTACGGCAGTTTCTCGCTGCACCACCTCAGGGAGCCATCGGTCTGAGCGTACCGGCGATGCCGGTGGGCAGTCCGGGCATGGAAATGGGCGATAAATTTATGCCGTATCAGGTACTGCTGTTAAAGCAGGACGGCAACACCGAAGTGTATGCCAGCATCGACAGCCCTCAGGATCAGGTGACACAGCGCCACATGGATCACAGCAACATGGATCACGGCAATATGAATCACAGCATTAACCAGAATGCCGTGAACCATAACGGCATGAATCATGAGCAGATGCCACACCACTGATCGCCGGTTTACCCACCCTTAAATAACCCGGGCCAGTCCCGGGCTCCTGCAGAAATATGTCCCTGTGTTCAGCGGTACGCCGCTGACTGTTTGCCGTAATCACCGCGCTGATTACGGCTTTTTTATCGCCCAGTAAAGGCAGTGCCCAGAACGGCTGGACCTGGGTCTGAGATCCGTGGCAGTGCCGGTATTCTCCGGCAGTAACGAGCTGCTCGGGGCCATCAACATCAGCACCAATGCGGCGCGGGTCAGCATGGATACACTGATGAACCGCTATCTGCCCAAACTGCTGGACAGTGCCGCCGCGATTCACCGTGCGGTGCGGTGAAAGGATTCACGAACTAATAGTCCCAGTGCAGGCCAGTTTCAAAGCGGTTCTGTGAGTAGTCAGCAACATCCAGATTGGAATGGTAGATATCATGTCCGGCCTCAACCGTCAGTCGGAAACCGACTGAAAGGGGCCATTCAACGGAGCTCGACAAACGCCAGCGCATATCCTGCCGGGCTTCGCCGAGCGATACCCGCTCCTGCTGGTACTCCCGGTACTCGGTTTTCAGAGTTAAAAACCAGAACCATGAGCCAACCGCCTGCTTCCATCTGAGGCGCGATAAAAACGCATCATAACTATAGAGATCTGCTTTGGCGTTTTCCCGCTTGATGCCTCCCTGCAAAGAAAGATACCGATCGGTTTTATCCATCAGCCAGTAAAGAGTACTGCGTACACGCACTTGCTGGCTGTCCCGGTCGGGATAATCATTGAATTGCTTATCACTGATATCGCCCTGCAGGCGCAGGTACCAGCGTGGGGAAATCAGGTATCCAAAAGCTGGGCTTACGCGGCGCAGCTGCAGAAAATCACGCCCGTCCACATGAGCGTCCGCCGCAAGTAATGCCAGCTCTGGAGACCAGACGCCTCTTCGGCTGAGGCGGATAAATCCACTCTGAATATCACTGTCATACCCAGTGATATCCTGCCACTGCGAGCGACTATGATCGAATCGCCCCTGAACACGCCAACGTTCACTCAACATAGTATCAGCACCGATATAGCCTGAGAATTTCTGTCCCCAGGCCGCCTGAGTCGTGGCGTCGGTCAGTTCAGGATCCGGCAATACACTACTGTCATACTGAGCACTGAGCTGAACACCTGCACTGATTCCAGCCTGGACAGAGAACGCAGAAAGGGCTGCCCACAAAGTGGCAGCCCGGAGTATTACACGACCTGAGGTCAAGCAATCAGCCCTTTTGAAGGATCAGTCTCAGTCGTCGCTGTCGCTTTCGTCATCATCGTCCTCATGGTCTTCGTAGCGGTCGTCTTCTCCTGCTTCTGTTGCAGTAATCATAGACCCGTCATAGCTACCTTCCACCTCAAGATAGGTACCGACAGACAGAGCCGAAAGATCCACAGCTATGATGGCACTCATATCCACAGTGATTCCCAACAGAGTGATCGTGGCAGCAGCAACATCTACACTACCCACACGCGCAGTTACCTGAACTTCCCGATCATCTTCATCCCTTTCCAGTCGCAGGGCGCGCAGGCTGCCATCCGCTTCTTCGGTCAGACGCAGCTCAACATAATCACCGACGGCAACATTACTCAGATTAAAATACGTGATGTCGTCCCGTTCATCACGGATACGGGTGCGCGTATCAACACTGGCACTGACCCCCATAACACTCACCGTATCTGCACCGACGGACGTTACCGGGCCTTCCAGTTCCAGTTTTACCAACGCTTCATATTCAATTTCTTCCGCCAGCATGGAGCCATCTGCTCCTACCTGCCCCTCGACTCTGACGAAGGTATTAACAACCAAATCAGCTGAACTGCCATGTTCAAATTCCGTAGCCGTGTTGTAACGAACAGTCATGCCAGCAACCGTTATGCTGCCATCACCAAGTGCAGTGATATATCCGCTGAGTTTGACCTCACCCTCATGATCAGCGAAATCATGCTCATCTTCGGCCTCAATTTTGGCGGCGTCCAACACGGCTCCGGACACGCCGCCCTCCACCTCAACCAGCAGGTCATTCGCTAATGCAGCGCCTTCGAGATCCAGCTCAATAACATTGGCATAGCTGATCTGCTGACTACCGATAGTGAAAGTCTGAGCGCCTTCATCCAGCGAACTGATGCGTCCGCGCAACTCTGCTTCTCCGCTGTCATCAGCCTTGATGAAGGTGGCACGGATCTGACCATTACCATCACTGAAACCACTCACTTCCACACCACTACCATCGCTTATCGTAGCGGCCGTAATCCCTTCAAAAACAGTCATGCCATCAAACACGACGCCCTGCCCCAATACCGTGAAAGTTCCTGCCAGGGCATCGAGCGATGCGACCGGCCCCTCAACTTCCACATCATAGATAATATTGAGCGCGACACCTTCCACGCCGTTGTCAGAGCCAATGATGGTAACCACCTGACCAACATGCAGGTCACTTTCAGAACCGGCCGCATCATCAATACTGAAATCAGCAGCAGTGCTTTCGTAATGAACACCATTCACTATCACACTGCCAAAACCATCCACCGTTCCCTGGACTGTGCGGTTTACCGGGGTCTGTTCATCTCCTGCAGGGGATGATCCTGAATCAGAACTACTGCCGCTATTACTGCAGCCAGCCAGCAGAATGGCTGAAGAAAGAAGGGCCAGTGGCATTTTATTTAACTTATTCATTGCATCACCTCATCGGGTCAATGGCCTGCCATTGGCGGCAGGCTTTGGCTCATGGGCATTGACTGCCCTTTGAGGTGTATAACGATGACGGAATATTTTTATTCCATTATTTTTCTGTTTTTTTATTCAGTTGCAGCAGACCGTATCCGAATATGGCGTCATGCCCGCGTTCACCCAGATCTGTGGTCAGGCTGCGCAGCTCTTCAGGCGTCTGCTCTGTCTGGGCCAGTGCCGCAGTCACAAATGCCGCAGCCAGCGAGGTTCCACTCATGCTGCGCATCTGGTCAGAAGCCCCATCGGCTACCTCTACATCAACCCCCGGAGCAGCAAAGTCCAGATGCTTCCCCTGCACCGCCAAAGGGTAAATATTCTGCTGGCGATCAACTGCGGTGACCGCCAGCACGTGTGGATAAGCGGCAGGATAACGCGGGAACGCAGCCGCTCCGTCATTACCGGACGAAGCGACTAACGCGATGCCCCGGTCAGCGATACGCTGCAGTGCCATTTCCAGGATACGGTTCGGAGGGCCGGATAAAGACAGGTTTATCACCGCGACCTGCTGACTGACCAGCCAGTTGAGTCCGGTAATCATTTCCCGGGCAGAGGCGACAACCAATCCCCGGGGTGAACGGGCAAACACAGCAGCATTGACGATGCGGGCTTCGGACAATACGCCACAGGCACCCCCCATCACAGATGCCATAGCTGTACCATGGCCTGTATCCGCGTGCAGATGATCCGGATAAAAAGACCGCTCGTGAACAGCAACCCCACTGAAGCATGGATGATTGAGCTCGATGGATGAATCCATCATACCTATCACAGACGATGCAGGATGTTGACTGGTTATACCCAGCATGGTCATCAAACGGCTCACCGGCTCCGGACTTGCTGTTACCACTGGCGGGGCATCATCGAGGAGGTACAGATGATTGGAGTCATTCTGATACTCCGCAGCCTGGTCGGCATCGGCAAACGTTACCAGCACAGCGTCCAGTTCAGATAAAGGCTCACTGCTGATGATCTCCGCACCATTCTGCTGTAACTGTTGGAGCTCAGCCTCTGACAGCAGAGCGATGTACTCGTCGGGGATAACAAAGCTTTCGAGATCTTCCAGCTGTTCCTCAATCTGCCACAGATCCTGCAAGCGCTCCGTTTCTCGCTCAATCAGTTCTTCGTTGTAGCGCTGCAGATCCTCCAGCTGATCTTCGAGGCGGTCTTCAAGATCATCTTCCAGCTCATCTTCATAGTCGTCATGATCCTCCAGCATATCCTCAAGTTCATCTTCGAATTCATCTTCCAGCTCTTCGCTTTCCTCCAGTTCATCTTCCATTTCGTCCTCAAGCTCATCCTCCAGCTCCTCTTCGCTCACGGAGGCGGCATTATCGACATCATCATCCGCCCGCGCTGACGCCGGTGTCATGAACAGGTGAGCAGCCAATAATGTGGTGAGCCAAAAGCGAATGGTCATAGTAAGTTGAATCCCGGAAGTTCTCTGTCTTCACTATAACGAACAAACACAGATTTTATTTCCGGATGGGGGAATAAATTTCAGTCGCTATCGTTAAGGACAGTATGAACAACCAAGAACAGGCATTCCGCGAGGCGTTACTCGCTGTTCTGCCGCGCCTGAGACGTTACTGTTATGTGCTGACTAATAACCGCCATGACGCTGACGACCTGTTGCAGGCTGCGGCTGAAAAGGCGCTGCTGCGCTGGCAGCAATTCCAGCCCGGCAGTCAGTTTGACCGCTGGATTTACCGCCTGTGCCGTAACCATTGGATAGATACTATGCGCACCTCCGCACCGACTGAAGAACTGCAGGACGAGCACACAGACAGCTCATCATGGCCATCAGCAGAGCAATTGGCAGAGACCGGACAACTGTTACAGCAGGCACGGAAAAGGATGGGTCTGCTCAGTGAAAACCTGCGCATGGTTCTGTATCTGGTTGCCGTTGAAGGACGCAGCTATCAGGAAGCGGCAGAGATTCTTAATGTGCCCACAGGCACAGTAATGAGCCGTCTGGCCCGTGCCAGAGCACAGATATGTCAGCAGAACAACGAGATGAAGGAGGCATCAGAATGACGCAGATTACCCAGTCAGAGCTATCCGCCTACCTCGACGATGAGCTGGCAGAAGACAAACAGCACAAAGTACATGAGGCATTGCAGAACTCCGAACCGCTACGCCAGCAGCTGGAGGAACTGCGCCTCGCCAATCAGGCTGCTCAGGAATGGTTCAGTGATATCGATGAGTCTCCTCTGCCTTCGGGCCTGGAACAGATGATCCGCTCAGCACCTATGCCGGTTCACGCAGAAACGAACGTCGTGACACTCCCATCAGTAAAGCGAAAAGTATTCCGCCCCGTGTATGGCATAGCCGCCAGTGTACTGCTGGCAGTTACCCTGTTGTGGCAAATGGAGTTGTGGCAAATGGAGCCGTCACAGCTGCAGGATCCGCAGTTGAACCGGTTCGCTGATACCGCTCTCAGTGGAGACGTTCTCGATAGTGGTGAATGGAAAGCCGAGCTGGTGATGAGTTGGCAGGCTGCAGATGGCACACGCTGCCGTGAGGTTCGCCGCCATACTTCAGCACATACCCGTATAATGACGGCCTGTGGTGAGCCAGGTGACTGGCAATGGCAGGAAATAGCATCGCCTGTGCAGTATCAGACTGCCAGTGGCAACACGATGATCGCCACTGATCAGCGGTTAACTGTCGATGAAGAGCGCCAGTGGCTACAACGCTGATCTGCCAGCCACGTCAGCCCAGCATGCCCTGCACAAACAGGGTAATGCTGCTGCGCACATTCTGGCGGAACGCATCCCAGTCAGGCTCGTCTGAGGTCACCAGCCGCACCAGCTGCAGGTGGCCATAGTCGTTGATCATAAAGGCGGCAAAATCGAGGTCAGTATCGGCGCTGATGCTGCCGGCATCGAGCATCGCCTGCAGGAACTTACGGATCTCAGCGACCAGCTCGTCGTTGCCCCGGGCATAGGTTTCCGGCAGTTCATCTTTCGGGTGGAACATGATCATCGGCAGGATTTCGCGCCACAGCGGGGCTGGCATCAGCTGCAGTTCCAGCTCGGTAATAATCTCCACCAGACCGCACAGCACATCCACCGGATCGCCCGCCGGATCAAGGCTTTTGTACACCTCTTCCAACGCGGAGTTATCCGCGCGGCGCAGGAATTCGAACAGAATCGTCTGTTTACTGGGGAAGTAGTTGAACACGGTCTGGCCCGAAACATCGACCGCCGCCGCAATGTCTTCCATACGGGTTTTGTTAAACCCTTTTTCCACAAACAACTGCATTCCGGCCTGGGCAATAGCCTCCCGCCGGCGCTGTTTTTTCTGCTCGCGTAAACCCGCCATATCGCACCATTCAATTTATTCTGACTGCATTCTGCACAATCCGGACATTCTTTGCATCACAAAAACTTTTGATTGACCAAAATTTTAGAGTGACATAATTTCTGATTAAGAATTAATCGGAGATGATTATGAAAGACCATCCGCATCTGACACCGGAAATTGCAGCTCACGTTGCCGGCATGTACGCCACCACCGACGAGAACACCTTTCTCACCCCTGACCTGATGAAAGGCTGCCCGCCGGCAGCGGAAAATCTGGTGACTTATGCCAACTGGATGACAGCTCCGTACAATCGCTGGGGAATGCACAATGTGCGCAATATGGCTCCGGGCACACCGGTTAAGCGCGGCAAAGAAATCAGCGAACTGCCGGTTAATGATCTGAGCAAAGAAATTGAAGGACTGATGTTCCCGTCCATTGGCGGTGGCGAACAGAATTTACTGCATCATCTGCACGTTACCCGTACCGATGCCTTTGTGGTGATGCAGCACGGCAAACTGCTATACGAAAATTATTTTAACGGCCAGCAGGCTGACGACTGCCACATCATGTTTTCCGTCACCAAGTCGCTGACCGGCGTATTACTGGAAACTCTGATTTACGAAAACAAACTGGCCGAAGACACTCTGGTTGAAGAAATTCTGCCGGAAGTAAAAGGCTCTGCTTTTGCCGACGCCAGCATCCGCGACATGCTGAATATGGCGGTGGGCATCGACTATGTCGAAGATTACAACGACCCGGATTCCACCGTGTGTCAGTTCTTCTATGTTGGTAACTACAAAAAAGCACCGAAAGAATATCCGAACAGTTTCAGCATGTATGAATTTTTACCGGCGCTGAAAAAGAAAGGCGAACACGGTAATAAATTCCACTATGTGACGGCGGTTACTGAAGTATTGGGCTGGGTTTACGAACGCATCACCGGCGACACTCCGGCAAAAGCCATGAGCGTTATCTGGAAAGCACTGGGTTGCGAGCAGGATGCTTTTTTCCTGACCGACAATGCCGGACGCTGTGGCGTCGGTGCAGGCTTTAATGCCACGGCACGGGACATGGCCCGCTACACCAGCATGATCGCCAATAAAGGTGAATTTAACGGTCAGCAGATTGTGCCTGCCGCTGTGGTAGAAACCATCGCGGCCGGTGCCAAACCGGAGATTTTTGCCACCGATAAATACTTTAATTTCTGGCTGCCAGGGGCGTCTTACAAGAGCCAGTGGTACGTCTATAACGATGACTATCCATGCATGCTCGGCAGCGGTATTCACGGCCAGTATATTTTTATCGACTTTAAATCCGGCACAGTAATTGTGAAGCAATCATCACTGCCAACAGCCGAGCCGAAAGAGGATACCGATACACCTTATATGTTCCGTACGCTGGCGCGTATGCTGGACAAATAATACCGGATTCAAGCGATACCCTTTTAAACGATAAAGGGAGGCAAAGACCTCCCCTTCGTAAGTTTTAAATTACACGTTTTTAAAACAAGAAATTGCTCTGCGTATAACAGCCTTTAACAACTGAAATAGCAGGTTAAATTATGAAATTACTTCGTTTATTCAGCGCTCTGATGGTTTCCGTCAGCTGCATGACCCATGCCGACGAACTGCGTATCTACAACTGGTATGAATACATTCCGGATGATGTGATCAGTGACTTCGAAAAAGAAACCGGCACCAAGGTAATTTACGATGCCTACGACAGTCAGGAAGCCATGGAAGCCAAACTGCTGACCGGCGGTTCCGGCTATGATCTGGCATTTTCCGGCGCGGTGGGTATCGACCGTCTGATTCAGGCTAAATCCATTGTTAAGCTGGATAAGAGCAAACTCTCCAACCTCGGTAATATCGGCGAAGCCTTTATGAAACTGGAACGCAGTGCCGGCGATACCAGCAACGAATATGCTGTGCCGTACCTGTGGGGTACCAACATCATTGGTTACAACAAAGAAGCGGTAAAAGCAGCAACCGGTAAAGATACCCTGAGCACCTGGGACGATATTCTGGCGCTGGATAACATCAAAAAGCTGAGCAGCTGTGGTGTGACCTTCCTCGATTCGCCATCCGAAATCATGCCAATTTTCCTGTCCTACCTGGGCCTGCCACCGGACAGCACCAAAAAAGCGGATTACGAAAAAGTTGAGGACTACCTGAAAACCATCCGTCCTTATATCCGCAGCTTCAACTCCTCCACCTTTATGGCCAACCTCGCCGACGGCGAAGTGTGTGTTGCCGTTGCCTGGTCCGGTGCTCTGGCGGTTTCCGGTCAGAATGCAGCTAAGGCCGGTAAAGACTTCACCATCGACCTGACACTGCCGGAAAGCGGTGCGCCAGTGTGGTTCGACAGCATGGTGATTCCGGCCGGTGCGCCAAACGAAGCGGCGGCACACAAGTTCATCGACTATCTGATGCGTCCGGAAGTGATCGCCCGCTGTTCCAATATGGCGATGTACGCCAACCCGAACACAGCGGCCGATTCACTGGTTGATGAAGCCCTGAGCAGCAACCCGGCTCTGTATCCAACCGATGAGATCAAAGAAAAACTTTACCCTCTGGTTGCTCTGCCGTTAAAAGCTGAGAAGATCCGTACCCGTGCCTGGACCAAAATCAAAACCGACAGCTGAGACTGACGGCAGGTGAAAGAAAAGGGAGCTGCGGCTCCCTTTTTTGTTTTCTGGCCACACTCTGAACACTGGGCGAACGCATAATTCCACCATCCGTCTGTTTCAGTATTCAACGTTATAATCCACCAGTAGCAGCCTTTCAGTGGGCCTTTCTTCTGATTAACCGGGGTTAAAACCACCTCTGGGACCGAACTCTTCGATTTTTTCGATTCCAGCCATGAATTTTTCGATATTGTTGTTTTTCAGGCCGTTTGTAAGATGAATACCACATTACGAACTCCGGGCGACCGGGTAAAAACACAGGTGGCTGGCAAGAGCCGGTCACACAGGAGGCAATGAATATGTTCACTAAAACCAAACTTGGTCTGACTCTGGTTGCAGCTCTGGCAAGCGGTTCTGCTCTGGCTCAGGATTTCGGTATCGATCCAACTCACACTGCTGTTATCGCCAGCTGGAACCACTTTGGCTTCTCCAACCCAACGGCATCTTTTTCTGACGTAAGCGGCACCATCTCTTACGACGAAAAAGCACCGGCAAAATCTTCTGTGAACGTCACTATCCCGGTTAAAACCGTTGATACCAAAGTGCCAGCACTGACTGAAGAATTCCTGAACGACGCTGAATACTTCGACGTTGCCAAATTCCCTACAGCAACGTTCAAAAGCACCAAAGTAACTGCGAAAGGCGACAACAAATTTGACGTTGCCGGTGACCTGACCATTAAAGGTGTTACTAAGCCAGTTGTTTTCAGCGCAACTCTGAACAAGCTGGGCGAACACCCAATGTCCAAGAAAACCGCTATCGGTTTTGACGCCAGCACTGTTATCAAACGTACCGAATTCAACCTCGGTAAATACGCACCGTACGTGAGCGATGAAGTGACTCTGACCATCACTACGGAAGCACAGGCTAAGTAATAGCCACAGCACCCTATCCCTTCCTGAGAGAATTTTCTCTCCGCTGCCCGGTTTCCCCACCGGGCTTTTTTTTGCCTGTTATTCTTCGGGATACGTGCAAGACAAAAAAATCCGGCACTGCCGATGGCAGGGCCGGATGTTTATTTGCCTGAAAGCATTCAGCCGTTCAGCGTTTCATACTCTACCCGGGTGCGGGTATAGAACACGGTCACACCTTCCTCTTTCAGTGCCGCCATCAGGCGCTCATATTCATCCTCACCGAGGATCATCACGATCTGTACCGGCTGATCCGAGAAGTCGTACATGTTCAGGCTGTGTACCCGGCCATCATGACCCAGCCCTTCCAGTGCGCCATTCAGCGTAGCGCCGGGCAGTCCCAGCTCTGCCGCTTTAGCGACCAGCCACTGTGCCAGTGGCTGCTGGCTATGCGTACGGTCCTGCTGAGTAAAAAAGGTGACCTGATAGCCTGTGTTCATGTTATCTCCCGCACATGAAGACCCTGAATGGGTCACAATAAAAATCAGTGAGTGTGAATTTCCGGATGAACCGACATTCCAACACGTAACCGCGACAATGCCTGCTGACCCTGATCAAGACGGATACGGATAGGTAAGCGCTGAACAATCTTGGTGAAATTGCCGGTGGCGTTATGCGGCGCCACGGACGAATAACTGACACCAGATGCTGGCCCCAGGCGTCCGACAGTGCCGTGCAGGGTCACACCGGGTAAGGCATCCACATGAATATCCACCTTCTGCCCGGACTGGATATGAGCCGTCTGCGTCTCACGGTAGTTAGCTTCCACATACAATGCGTCGAGCGGAACCAGTGTCATCAGCGATTGTCCGGCATGGGCATAACTGCCGCTGCGGGCCTGGCGTTCTGCAACAATCCCCGCCACCGGTGCAGTAATTCTGGTGTAGGAAAGATTGAGTCGTGCCTGAGCTTCTCCGGCCTGCGCCGCCTGCAGCTGCGCCTGAGCACTTTTCAGCTCAGCGGCCAGCACATTCTTCTGCTCCAGCGCGGCATTCAGTGCCTGTTCGTCGCGCTTGCGGGTCGCCTGTTGCACGCCCAGCACTGCATCGGCCTGTTGTTTATCCTGTGCGGTACCTGAGCCATCTGCTGCCAGGTTGGTAAAACGGGTCTGGTTAGCTTTTGCCAGAACCAGATTGGCGTCGTCGACACTGAGTACCGCCCGGGCCTGGCTGATAATACTGTCGTGGGCTTTCAGCCGTGCTTCGGCCTGCCCCACGGCTGCAGTTGCCCGCGCCACATCGGCAAGAGCCTGCTGCAAGGCATTATTCAGATCGCTGTCGTCGATGGTAAACAGCAGACTGCCGGCTTTTACCTCTTCATAACTGTCGACATCCACACTGGCAATCAGGCCTGACACCTGGGGGGCAACCCGGGTGAAATCCGCGCGCACGTAAGCGTCATCCGTGGCCTGCACGGCAGCGTCTGACGGATGATGATTAAGCGCCACAACAGCGCCCGTTAACCCCAGAACAACCACCGCAATGGTGGTAACAATTACTTTCTTTTTCATAATCTCAGATGTTCTCAAATAATATTGCCGCGCCTTTTTACAGCGCATGAATTCTTATGCCTGACGCTCGCTGGCAGCCGGTTTGACGGCAGGGGGGCGAACGATGACCGGTGCAGGAATGTGCTGCAGATACAGAACCGCCGGTATCAGCAACAGAATAAGCACCATAAAAATCCGGAAAATATCCGCGTTGGCCAACACCGCCGCTTCTGCTGTAACAATGCTGAACATGTTGGTTGTGGCCTCAGTAATGCTGTTCTGACTCATCCACAGACCGGCCTGATTGAGCAGCATGTCATGATGGAACTGGCCACGATTCTGTTGCATCTGTGCCACAAAGGCCCCGCCCAACAGGGTTCCCAGAGCACGCAGGGTATTGATGATGCCGGAGACAAATGGCCCCTCCATCGGCTGCACCACACTGGTCCCGAGGAACAACATACACACCACGGCGATGGGCTGGCCGAGGGCATTCAGCACCTGTGACCAGAAGAACTGATCCACCATCCACTCACTGGTCACGCGGGACGACAGGAAACAGGCGGTGGCCATCATCAGCAGCCCGGCGACAAACAGATAGCGCGCATCCACCCAGCGCTGATACAGCAACATGGCGACCACAGATCCCAGAAAGATCTGCGGCAGACCAACAATCAGACCCAGCGCGGTCATCTGCTCCGGCTTCAGCCCCTGACTCTGTGCCAGCACACTCATGGGCATTCCCACCGCGCTGCTCATGGCGATCAGCATCAGCAGAAACACAGCAAAGCCAAGGCCGAGATTGCGGCGCCCCAACATCTGCAGCCGCATAAACGGGGTCGGATGATGCCATTCGCTGTAGAGGAACATCGCCGTCAGCGTACCGCCGGCGATCAGCAGTGCCCCATCCAGCGGTGAGTGAAACCACTCCAGTCGCACACCTTCCGACACGCCAACGCCGAGCATCGCCAGCCCCGGCATACCCAGCGCCATGCCCCACCAGTTGCCCTGCTTCATACGCGGCAACATCAGCGGCAGTTTGGGAATACCAAAAAACACCATAACCGCCGCCAGACAACCCAGCGGCAGAATGTTCCAGTAAATCCATTGCAGCGATACCGGGTCTGTCATCACCAGTGCGGCCAGCCAGACACCGACATTGGGCGCCAGTGTTGCCGTCATGGCATACAGAGCCAGACCGTGCAAACGGATCGGAGGCGGCAGAAAGCGCAGCGCCGACATCATCAGCATCGGAATCAGGGCACCGGAAAACACACCCTGCGTGAAGCGCAGCGTCGCCATCAGGTTAAAGTCATGAATGCAGGGGATGACCAATGCCAGCAACATCATTCCACCCAGCATCAGCAGGTGAAAACGGCGCAGAGAAAAGGTGATCGCAAACCAACTGGAAAAAGGCATCGCGACCATTTCACCGGCCGAATACAGAGCACTCAGCCAGCTGGCCTGATCGTGACTGATACCACTGAGGCCACTGATTTCTGCCAGAGCCAGACCCGGTACACGGCCATTCAGACCCGATGCCATCGCCGCCAGCAGAATGCCGAACAGGCCCATCGCCAGACGCGGTGTAAAAGGTATGGGTGCCGGCGGCGCTTTGGCCGCTGGCTTTGCCGGAGCAGCCGCACCCGCCTGCCCGGCAGATGATGCAGGTGCAGCCTGAGTATCACTCATGACTGTCCCAGCCCTCAGGTGGATTGAGGTAATTCAGCGGTCCCTGTTTTATTGCAGGGCCGCTTGCCGGAACAGCGGTATCATCCGCTTTCTGATCGCTTGCCTTATCGCCAGCTGGTCCGGCCAGCGGTTCAGCAGACTGTGCAGCGGCCATCGTCTGTGTCTGCTCGTCCGTTAATTGCCAGCCACCACCCAACGCCCGGTAAAGTGCCACCACACTCAGCGCCGAAGCCGTTGCAGAATCATTCAGTGCCAGTTTGGCCTGTAGCTGTAACTGGCGCGCCTGCAACACAGTCATTTTGCTGGCGTGTCCTTCTTTCCAGGAACGCTGCGCCGACTGCAGGGCTTTATCCGTTTCCTGACGGGCAAGCAGCAGGGACTGATAACGCTGAGCCTCAGAGTCATAGCTGTTAAACGCATCCGCGACTTCGTGCCAGGCATTGAGGACAGTACGCTGGTAATCGATGGCTGCAGACTGATGCCGGGCTTTAGTCAGCTCCAGCATGTGGCGCAGACGTCCGCCCTGAAAAATAGGCAGATAAAAACTCGGCCCCACAGAGTATGTGCGGGAGCCCCAGCTGCCCATGTCGGAAAAATCAAACGCTTCTGTACCGGCACTGGCGTTCAGGCTGATGCGCGGATAGAAGTCAGCTTTTGCTGCTGCCACGTCGGCCACAGCCGCATGCAATTGTGCATCCGCCTGAATAATATCCGGGCGGCGTAATGCCAGTTCGGATGGCACACCAACCGGTATGCTGCCGGGCATTGACGGAATCGGCTGAGCGTCGAGCAGAGTTTTATTCAGCACGCCCGGTGCTTTTCCCAACAGTCGCGCCAGACGGTTCATCAGTACTGAGCGCTGATCTTCCAGCGCCGGCAGCACGGCCTCTGCCGACGCCACGGCCGCCCGCGCGGTGGCAGTCTGATAATCGGTCGCCACACCATTGCGCACCCGGCTCAGTTGCAGATCCAGCAGTGCCTGGGCAATGTCACGGTTTTCGCTGGCCAGCGCCAGCTGCTGCTGACTGCCACGCAACAGCAGATACGTCCGCGCCACATCGGCACTGAGGGAAACCCGTACCATCTGCTGTGCCGCTTCGCTGGCGCGCAGACGCTGAACGGCCGCATCGGTAAGGCTGCTCAGATGTCCCCACAAATCCAGTTCCCAGCTGGCGGCAGCACCAAGGGTCCAGTAATTATTCGGCTCAGCCGGTGCACCAAGCATCGCCATACGTGAATGTTCACTGATGCGGCTGCGATCGTAGCTGGCCGACAAACCGGCCTGAATGCCCTGAGCCGACTGAGTCAGTCCCAGTGCCGCCTGACTTTGCTCTGTGGCCGAGATGGCGCTCATCAGATCGAGGTTGGAGGCAAAGGCTTCCCCTTCCAGCCGGGTCAGCAGATCGTCATTAAACAGCTGCCACCACTGCGCAGGAGTCGCCACATCTGTCAGCGTCTCTGCCTGTGGATACTCAGGTTGGTCCATTAACACATTAACAACGTCGTCATCCTGCTGTTCGTCCGGCATAAAGGCGCAGGCTGACATCGACACTGCGCTTGCCACAGTCAGCAAGCGGATACAGGCCGACAGCCGGGAAGGTACAGAAATCGCCCGTGGCGATCGCAGCTGAGTCGTCCGGCCAGCAGCAGGAACAGACGAAGCAGATAAACTGTACCGTTCAGTACAGTTGTGGAATAAAGGTATCCCAAGGCGCATAGCAGCCCCAATTCTTGTCATAAACATTGATTTTTGCTGCGATGAGGGAAGAATTTGCAGCATGATGGCGCGGATTTAAACTGATGGGTACAGTTGAGTCCAGTCCCATTAAAGGTATAGTGTGATCCAAAATTGGAAGAACAGGGACAGCCGGGAAGATCCGATGAGCAAGTTACCCCAGCCCGATAATAAATCGCTCAGCGTTTTACATGCTGCCACCGAGGTCTTTCTTCAGCACGGTTTCAGTGCCGCCACCACCGATATGATTCAGCGTGCCGCCGGTGTCTCCAAAGCCACGGTCTACTCCCGTTACGCCAATAAAGAAGCCCTGTTCGCCGCCGTGGTGGAAGACAAATGCGCCACCTTTACCCAGCGCGTTCAACAGCTGGAAGTGAAGCCCGGCAATATCCGCAAAGTGCTGGAAGACATCGGTCATACCTACCTCACCATTCTGCTGTCTGATGAGGCGCTGGCCATGCATCGCGTGGTGCTGGCGGAAGCAGCCAAGTTTCCGCATCTGGCCCACGGTTTTTATCAGGCCGGTCCGGCAACCATGAGCGCCATCGTGTCAGGCTTGCTGGAAGTGGCGGCAGAAGCAGGGGAAATCAATGTGCAGTCGGTTGGGCTGGAAGGGGCTGCGTCGCTGTTTATGGGTATGGTGCGCGGCGAGCCGCAGCTGATTGCGCTGACGCATCCGGGCTCTCAGGCCTCCGAAGTACAGATCAATCAGTGGGTCACCCGCGCCGTAGATACCTTTCTCAAAGCCTACGGCACGGAACTGAGTGACTGATCTGGTTCGTCAGTGACGGGTCCGTTCACGCAGCGACTGAAACATCACAAACAGCACCGGAATCAGGAAGATCCCCAGCACGGTGGCAAACAGCATACCGCCGAACACCGTCATACCGATCGACAGACGACTCATAGAACCCGGTCCGCTGGACATCAGCAGCGGCGCGATGCCGACAATAAACGACAGTGCCGTCATCATCACCGCACGGAAACGCAGACTGGCGGCTTCCTGAGCGGCGGCGAGAATACCGGCCCCTTCTTCCTGACGTCGGCGCAGAGCAAACTCGACAATCAGAATGGCCGATTTACTGGCCAGCGCGATCAGCATCACCAGTCCGATCTGGGCGTACAGGTTGTTGTCAAAACCCGGCACCAGATACAGCGGCAGCAAGGCCCCCAGCGCAGCCACCGTCACCGACAGAATCACCGCAAACGGAATACTCCAGCTTTCGTACTGCGCCACCAGGAACAGGTAAGCGAACACCAGCGACAGGCTGAATACCAGCAACGTGGCGCTGGCAGCCTGGCGTTCCTGTACCGCGCTGCCATACCAGTCGAGACGGTACTGCGCCGGCAGAGTATCCAGTGCCACCAGTTCCACCGTGGTCATCACATCACCACTGCTGTAGCCGTCCGCCGGAGTGATGTTGATCGCCGCCGCACTGTAGGTGTTGTAGCGTCCCAGCGACTGCGCGCCCAGCACGGTCGTGATGTTCACCAGCGCGCCGACCGGTACCATCTGGCCATCATCTGAGCGCACATGCAGATTACGGATCTCATCGGCGGTGCTGCGGAAGTCTGCATCGGCCTGCAGCATCACCCGGTAACTGCGCCCCTGCATATTGAAATCGTTCACGTAGGCACTGCCCACCTGACTCTGCAGCGCGCTGTACAGCGCCTGCGGTGTCACCCCCAGCATCAGGGCTTTGTCGCGATCCAGCTCCAGTTTCAGCTTGGGTGTTGAAGCATCAAACGAGGTATACGCCTGCTGAATTTCAGCGCGGCTGTTAAGCGCCAGCACCAGGCTGCGCGCCACCTGCGACAGGTCTTCGGCACTGCCGCCTTCCAGATCCAGCAACCGCCCTTCCAGACCACCTGTCATGCCCACACCACTGATCTGCGGTGGCGGAAACGCAATCCCGGTCGCCCCCGGCTCAGAGTTCAGAATACCCACCACCTGCTGGAAGGTCTGATACCAGTGCACGCCGTTGCGCTCTTCCCACGGCTTCATCACCTGCAGCATAAAGGCGCTGCTGGAACCGGCACCGGAAATCAGCCCCATACCGGAAATCGTCATACTGCGGTCAACTTCAGGAATATCGCGGATCTGCTGATCGAGCTTCTCTACCAGTTCGTTGGTGCGGTTCAGCGATGCCCCTTTGGGCAGACTCAGTTCATCAAAGAAAGCGCCGCGGTCTTCCGTAGGCAGAAAGCCGGTCGGTGTTGCGCTGAACAGGAAAGCATCCGCGCCAATCACTGCCAGCAACAGCACTACAGCCAGACCAATGCGCCGGGCCAGCAGCATGGCCCCTTTTACATACACAGAACGGGCATGCTCAACACCATGACCAAACCAGGCAAACAGACCCCGGGGCTGCACACCCGGTTTCAGCAGCAGCGTGCACAGCGCTGGCGACAGAGTAAGAGCGTTCAGCGATGACAGGCTCACCGCCACCGAAATCGTCACCGCAAACTGGGTATACAGTTTGCCGGTCAGGCCCGGCATAAAGGCCACCGGCACGAACACCGCCAGCAGCACCAGCGTGGTGGCAATCACCGGCGAGAACACTTCGCCCATGGCTTTGGAAGTCGCTTCTGCCGCCGTACTGTTGTCTTCATCCAGATGGCGTTTGACGTTTTCCACCACCACGATAGCGTCGTCCACCACGATGCCAATGGCCAGAATCAGGGCAAACAGTGAGATGGTATTGATGGTAAAACCGAACACCTGCAGCGCGGCAAAGGTACCGATCAGCGACACCGGAATGGTCGCTGCCGGAATCAGCGTGGCGCGCCAGTCACCGAGGAACAGCCAGGTAACGCCGACCACCAGCAGAAAGGTAAACAACAGAGACACAATCACTTCCTGCACCGAGCTGCGCACGAAGTCGGTAGAGTCGTAGAAGATCTGATATTGCAGATCCTCAGGGAAATACTGACTCAGACGTTCCAGCTCGGCGTACACATCGTCGGCCACATCCAGCGCGTTTGCCCCCGGTGCCTGGTAGACCACCAGAGGCACACCTGGCTTACCATTGATGCGCATGTCAAAGCCGTATTCCTGCGAGCCCAGTTCCACCCGGGCGACATCTTTCAGCCGTACCTGAGAGCCGTCGGCGGCGGTCCGCACAACGATATTGCCGAATTCTTCCGGTGTGGTCAGCCGCCCCTGCGCGGTTAAGGTGTACTGAAACTGCTGGCCGTCCGAACTGATCGGCGGTGCGCCAACCTGACCCAGCGCCGCCTGCGAACTCTGACTGGTGATCGCCGCATTGATATCGGATGGCGTCAGGTTCAGTGCCAGCAGACGATCCGGATTGAGCCAGACGCGCATGCCGTATTCCATGCCACCAAACTGACTGGTGCCGCCAACGCCGTTGATACGGGCAATGGCGTCCTGCAGGTAACGCGACACATAGTTACTCATAAACAGCGAATCGTGGCTGCCACCCGGCGAGGAAATCGCCGCCAGCATCAGCATGGAGTCGGACTGTTTACTTGTGGTAACCCCACGCTGCACGACTTCCTGCGGCAAAGATGAATTGGCCAGCGCCACCCGGTTCTGCACATTGATCGCCGCCTGATCGGGATCGGTGCCCACCTCAAAGGTGACGGTCAGAGCATAGCTGCCGTTATCACGACTGGTGGACGTCATATAGAGCATGTCATCCACACCGTTCACCATGCCTTCAATGGGAATGGCCACCGCCTCTTCCACCGTGCGCGCATCCGCGCCCGGATAGGTGGCACTTACCTGCACCTGGGGTGGTGAAATTTCCGGAAACTGGGTGACCGGTAAACCGCTGACCGCCAGCCCACCGGCGAGCATGATGACAATGGAAATAACCAGCGCAAACTTGGGCCGATGAATAAAGAACCGGGAAAACATTACTCTTCCCTCACGCTGACAGTATCACCCACCCGCACCTTCTGCAGGCCTTCGCTGATGATGCGCTCCCCGGCGGCTAAGCCGGACGCCACCGCCCACAGGCTGTTGTGCTTGCTACCAAGCTCGACACGGCGCTGACTGACGATGTTGTCGTCACTCACCACCAGAACGAAATAACCGTCTTTATCACGCTGCACCGCTTTCTGCGGCACCATCAGTACCTGTTCAGGCTGCACCTGGCCGGCCCGCACGCGGACAAATTCTCCGGGAATCAGCTGGTTGTTGTCGTTGGCAAATTCCGCCCGCACCAGCAGGGTATCAGTCTGTTGATTCACCTCCGGCGACATATAGTTAAAACGGCCTTTCTCGCTGAAGGTTTCGCCGGTGCTCAGCGTAAGCTCCGCATATACCTCCTCTGCCGATGGCAGACCGGATGCGCGCTGACGTTTGAGGATATCGCCGCTGCTCACCGCCAGCTCGACATAAACAGGATGGGTCTGCACAACGCTGGTCAGCAGCGTGCTGTTGGCCGTTACCAGATTGCCTTCGGTGACTTCTGCCTTACCAACCCGCCCGGCCAATGGGCTGCGGACTTCGCTGTAACTCAGATTCAGCCTGGCTTCTTTTAACTGCGCCTGGGCCGCGGCCACCTGCGACTTCGCCACATCACGATTGGCTTCGGCGCTGTCGAGATCCGACTGCGAGGCGGCGCTGGAGCGGCGCAGCGTCTGCACCCGCTGCAGTTCCGCTTCAGCCTGTTTCAGCACGGCTCTGGCATTCATCAGCCCGGCCTCAGCACTGGCAACCTGAATCTGAAATGGCTCAGGATCAAGGCGGAACAGCAGGTCGCCTTTTTCCACCATAGCGCCTTCACAGTGCAGACCGTCTTCCAGCATGCCGCTGACTCTGGGCATCACATCGGCGCGCCGCGCCGCCACCACCCGCCCGAGCATGGACGGCGAATATTCCACCGGCTGCAGCGCCACGCTTTCGACGATCACCGCCGGGCCGTCTGCCGATGCTGCTACGGGCAGCAGGCTGAGTGACAGACACAGAAACATTCCGGCTTTTTTCATAAAGGACTCCGCAGGCTGAACAGGGGAAGGACCACAATCGAGCAGTTGCCAAACAGACGGGGCAACGCGCAGCGGCGCTGGATGAAAGCGCACAGCCGCTATATAAATATTCAGTTATGGTCGGGTTATACAGGCAAAGTAACACGCCCGTATGACAGATCAAACAGATAGGGAGATCAGTTGGGAAAAGCGTGACTAAGCTCAGGCAGAACGGCTGGAACTGAGTCTTTCATGACTGGTTTTATACTGGGGGCGCTGGGACGGGCTCAGATTTGACTGGTATGGAACAGGAACAACGCTGCCGGATCAGAAATCCGACAGCATGTTTTTCAGGCTGGACAGGGTCTCCTGACCACGCTGTTTCTGTTCTTCCGCTGATACTTCGGTTTTGCCTTCCCATTCCACATCGTCGTGGGGCAGCTCATCGAGAAAACGTGAATGGGTGGTATCCATGGCTTCGCCATACTGGCGGCGCTTGCCGGCATAAGTAAGGGTCAGGGTACGCTTGGCGCGGGTAATGCCCACGTACATCAGGCGCCGTTCTTCCTCGATGGTGTCGGCTTCGATGCTGTTGCGGTGCGGCATCAGCTCTTCTTCCATGCCCATGATGTACACGTGCGGGAATTCCAGACCTTTGGAGGCGTGCAGAGTCATCAGCTGCACCTGATCGGATTCGTCTTCCTGCTCCTGCTGCTCCATCATATCGCGCAGAATCAGTTTGCTGACGGCGTCTTCGATGGTGCATTCGTCGCCCAGCTCATCGGCTTTTTCAATCATCTTGCTGATCGAATCCACCAGGAACCAGACGTTCTTCATCCGCCGTTCAGCCTGATTCGGCGTACCCGAGTTTTGCAACAGATAACTTTCATAATCGATGTCGCGGATCATCTCCTTCACCGCTTCCACCGGGTCATTGGTGTAGGCGTTGCGGGTGATCCCCTCCAGCCAGTGACCAAAACGGCGCAGACGATCCAGCGCCTTCGGCATCAGCTGCTGCTCTAAACCAAATTCCTGCGTGGCCGCCATCATGGAAATACCGCGCATGGCGGAGTATTCGCCCAGCTTTTCAATGGTGGTCGGACCGATTTCACGGCGTGGCGTGTTGATCACACGCAGAAACGCAGAATCATCGGATGGGTTAATCAGCAGACGCAGATAACCCATGATGTCTTTGATTTCGTTGCGGCCAAAGAACGACTGCCCACCACTCAGCTTGTACGGCACCTGATAGGCCTGCAGCTTCATCTCGATGGCACGCGACTGGTGGTTTCCACGATACAGCACGGCAAAGTCGCGATAGCCACAGCCATAGCGCAGGCGACGTTCAACGATTTCAGTGGCGATGCGCTCGGATTCGACGTCGTCGTTGCGGCATTTAAGAATGCGGATCGGGTCACCGTAGCCCATATCGGACCACAGCTTTTTCTCGAACTCGTGGGGGTTGTTATCGATAACATGGTTGGCGGCGTTGAGGATCAGGCCGGTGGAACGGTAATTCTGCTCCAGCTTGACGATCTTCAGCGTCGGGAAATCTTTGCCCAGCTGCACCAGGTTTTCCGGACGCGCACCGCGCCAGGCATAAATCGACTGGTCGTCATCACCGACCACGGTGAGGCCGGTGCGGTGGCCGACTAACAGCTTCACCAGTTCATACTGGGAGGTGTTGGTGTCCTGATATTCGTCCACCAGCAGATAGCGGATCTTCTTCTGCCAGCGGGTGAGCACTTCCGGATTATCACGGAACAGCACCGTTGGCACCATAATCAGGTCGTCGAAATCCACCGCGTTGTAGGCTTTCAGCATGCGCTGGTAGACAACGTAGGTCTGGGCGATCAGCATTTCCTGCGGCGTCGCCGCGGCGGTCATGGCCTGATCCGGGGTGATCAGGTCGTTCTTGTGATTGGAGATGGCATTCTGTACCAGCTCGATCATATCGCCGTCGTCACCGTGTTCACGGTGCATAACATCGCGGATGATGCCTTTACAGTCGTCCTGATCGAGAATCGAAAAGCCCTGCTTATAACCAGCCGTGGCCAGCTCATGACGGATAATATTCAGGCCGAGGTTGTGGAAGGTCGACACTGTCAGGCCCTTGGCACCGCCTTTACCGGTCAGCGCCATGACCCGCTCTTTCATCTCGCGTGCGGCCTTGTTGGTAAAGGTCACCGCGGCTATGTGATACGACTTGATGCCACACACATCAATCAGATAAGCGATCTTACGGGTAATTACCGAGGTCTTACCCGAGCCCGCACCTGCCAGCACCAGCAACGGGCCATCGATGTACTTGGCGGCTTCTTTCTGACGGGGGTTAAGCTGGGATAAATCGACCACGGATGTCTCTGAGTACCTGCTGAATGGGCAGGCATTTTAACAGCTCACCGCGGTTATGAAATCGCTTCTGTGTAACCAGCCTCATACTTCCGGATCAGAGGAACGCATTGAATGCTTTGCGCATGGTGATTCTACTGTTATGTTTTTCACGTAAGTCAGGAAGACAGTCTTGGTTTCTCATCCCGGATACGTAATAACAATAAGAACAAACACGGTCAGGCAGCAGGATCATTGGCGGTTTATAACCGCTGACAGAACCTGCGCTATCACCAACAGTAAGATGACAGAGACGGCAGCTTTGATATGGAACGTTCTTCAACGGCCAGAAAGCGTCTGGCACTGGATTTAGCAGATAAGCAGACCACAAGTCTGCGTTTACTGGTGGTAAGCACCAGTGAGAGGCAACTGGATACGATTGCCGTGTGGCTAGAGCATTACACCGCCGCGCCGCCCATATCTGCAGAATTTATTCATCTCGACAGCGGCCACCGCTGGCGACGGCACCATTGTCTGCAAAACATCGCCGACTTTAATCAGTGGCATGCCGCCATCGTCGTTGTCGATGACCTCTGTGATACGCGCCGCAACTGGCTGCACCGGCTGCAATCCAACCTCCCCACTATTCTCATCAGCACCCCATTACACTCCCGCCTTCTGCCCCAGGCTTTTCAGCGTCTGCCGCTCAGCGATATAACCCGCAGCCGTTTTTTTAACAGTCTGAAACCACTGCAACTGAGCCTGCGTCAGGATCTGGAACCGCCACTCAACCGCGATGATTTCTTCGCCGCCCTGCACCGCCGCTGCGAAAGCAGCCAGAATGGTTTGTATCTGCAGGTCGTGCAGAGCCGCTGGCTGCGCAGCCCGGCATCCGGCGACCTGTGGCAGCAGCAGCAGACGATTCACCAGGAATTTGAACGCACCGTGCGCCTGCGTGCCCCGGCCAACGCTCTGATCGGGCGCCTGCTGGACGACCAGCTGGTGATCATCTCTGACGATTACTACGATCTGCAGCGTGACTGGCTGCCCCACCAGCCGGAAGACGATGCCCGTCCATGGGTGGTTTATCACAGCTCGCCGCTGCATCTGAAAAACTTCCCGGCACTCAGTGCCACCCTGCAGGAAGGGGTGCAACAGATCGCCCGCGAACGCCTGCAACAGGAAGCCAGCTTCCACTGGCAGGAGCAGGAAGTTTACAGCCTTAACCTGTTTGAAGGCCTGTGCCAGGCGCTGCAGAAAGAAGAGTTCTTCCTGCAGTATCAGCCGCAGTTCGACAGCCGCAATGGCCAGTGGATAGGTGCCGAAGCCCTGATCCGCTGGCGCCATCCGTCGCTGGGAGTGATTCCGCCAACGGTGTTCATCCGCGAAGCGGAAGCCGCTGGCCTGATCCGGGCTTTGGGACGCTGGACGCTGCAGCAGACCGTCCGCGCATGGCAAGCCCTGTATGAACGTACCGGCGAGCGTATTCGTCTGGCAGTAAATGTTTCCTTTCCGGAAATTGCTGACCCCTGGTACGCCGATCAGGTGCTGGAGCTGCTGACACAATCAGGTATGCCACCGCGTTATCTGGAACTGGAATTAACAGAAACCGCCATGATGCACGATGCCAGTGTCTCACTGCTCAATCTGCGCCGCCTGAAAAACGCCGGCCTGCATATTGTGCTGGACGACTTTGGTACCGGCTTTTCATCCCTGGCCCATCTCAGCGAACTGCCGTTAACCGGCATCAAACTGGACCGCTCGTTTGTAGCGCCGGTGCCGGACAATCAACAGCAGCTGCAGATTGTCACCAGCATGCTGGAACTGGCCCAGCGTCTCGGTCTGGAAACCACCGCAGAAGGGGTAGAATCACCGGCCTGTCTGGAGGTAATCCGCCGTTCCGGCTGTGACCGTATTCAGGGGTACATTTATTCGCAGCCGCTGTCACTGGATGAACTGACCACTCAGGCGATCGCAGGCTTTGGCGTGCAGGCAGATTTCCCGCAGCACAGTCTGTTCTGATGTGCTGAGTCTTTATCATCTGTCCGGCCTGCTCAGCTTTGCCGCTGACACCTAACTCTGTAAATAGCGGTCCAGCGTACGGTATCCCATGGCCTCCATCAGATGCGCCCGGCCAATCTGCTCCGCCCCATCCAGATCGGCAATGGTGCGGGCGATTTTGAGAATACGGTGAAAGCCCCGGGCCGACAGCTGCAGATGCTCAATGGCGGTCATCAGCCAATTCTGATCTTCAATAGTCAGGCGACAAACTTCATCGCGCTGATTGCCGCTTAACGCTGCATTGGTGCAGCCCTGCCGGTCCAGCTGACGCTGGCGCGCGGCGATGACCCGCTGCTGTACCGTGGCCGAAGATTCCCCCGGCGGCGCCTGCTGCAACAGTGCCGGCGGCATGGGCGGTACTTCCACATGCAGGTCGATGCGGTCGAGCAATGGCCCCGAAGTCTGGCCCTGATAACGGCGGATCTGTTCTGAGCTGCAGCGGCAGCGGCCGGAGGCATCACCAAAGTAACCGCAGGGGCATGGGTTCATTGCCGCAATAAGCTGAAACCGGCTCGGAAAAGTAATTGAGCGGCTGGCGCGGCTGATGACAATGCGGCCGCTTTCCAATGGTTCACGCAGTACATCCAGCACCTTGCGCGAGTACTCCGGCAGCTCATCAAGAAACAGCACGCCGCCATGGGCCAGGGAGATTTCACCGGGTCTGGGCACTGTGCCACCGCCCACCAGTGCCACCCCGGATGCCGTATGATGCGGTGCGCGGAACGGCCGCACACGCCACTGTTTCTGCCAGTCAGCAGACTGCCCGGCGATGGAAGATACCGACGCGGCGACCAGAGCTTCCTCCTCTTCCATCGGTGGCAGAATGCCGGGCAGACGGCTGGCCAGCATGGTTTTACCGGTTCCCGGCGGCCCGATAAACAACAGGTTATGGGCACCGGCGGCGGCAATCTCCAGCGCCCGCCGTGCCTGGGCCTGACCACGGACATCAGCCAGGTCGGCACTGTCCTGGGCCTGTCCGGTGGTCAACGGCTGACTGGCCTGCACATCACTCAGACGGCTCTGGCCATGCAGATATGCTGTTACCTCCAGCAAAGATTTCGCCGCCCGCGCATCGGCCGCCGAACACAGGGCCGCTTCATCACTGTTATCCACAGGAATCACCAGCACTCTGTTATCGCGTGCCGCCTGCAATGCACAGGGTAATACTCCGGGCACCCGCTGCAGCTCGCCACCCAACGTCAGCTCTCCTATAAATTCGTGACCATCGATGGCATTTTCCGGCACCTGCCCGGACGCCGCCAGAATGCCCAGCGCAATGGCCAGATCATAACGGCCACCCTCTTTTGGCAGATCCGCCGGCGCCAGATTGATGGTGATGCGTTTGGCCGGGAACTCAAAGCCGCTGTTGAGCAGCGCACTGCGCACCCGGTCCTTGCTTTCTTTAACGGCGGTTTCCGGCAGCCCAACCAGACTGAGTGAAGGCAGACCACTGGAAAGATGAACTTCGACGATAACCTGAGGGGCTTCAATTCCTGACAGCGCGCGGGTCATAACGCGGGCGAGTGACATAAGCATTCCTTGCCTGATTCTGTGGGTTGCCTGATATGCGCAGAGCGTTCGGGTTTTTCAGGCAGCAGACGACCTTTGAGGGTAAAGCAAGGGCACAGCCCCCGGAAGGCCGGAATGGAAAAGCCCGCGCGACTCAGTCAGAACTGAGGCGCGGCTTAAGCTCCTTACTTAAACTGCTGGCTTAAGGGGCAGGCAGGACGGTTTAATTGTCCGGCAACAGACGCTTGAATTGTCCGGCGTCAGAGGCTTGAATATGCGCTCCCGGAACACCGGGCAATGTTTCCCAGACGCCACCAGGATGCCTGTATGCCCGCTGTTTGTCGCCAGACCGTACACACAAGATTGCTGTCGCCATTTACTGTCTCTTCCCTCGCCCTGACCATTATGCTCAGCGGCTGCAGCGGCGGCGGCGGAGGTTCCGGTGACACAACCTCCCCTTATGCCCTCAGCGGCCAGATCAGCACGTCAGCGCGCAACGATGTGGATTCTGACGTCAATAATCTCAATGCCGTTTACGTCAGCAACAACAATCCGGCGTCGCCCCAGGCCATCCGCAACGACGCCATCGTACAGGGCTTTGCCAGTGCCGCAGGCACCGGCGGTGACAGTGGCCGCGAACGCTTCGCCACAACAGCAGACTCTGATGACTACTACCTGGTGGACCTGCAGGCCGGGCAAACGGTCGAGCTGGAGATCAACGACTATCAGTTTGATATCACATCACCAGAGGATGCCAACGACCTCGATCTGTATCTGTTCCGCGCCGACAATCCGGATGCTCTGATCACCTATTCTGCCGGTTTTTCGAGCACTGAGAATATGCGCATCAACAGCGATGGCCGCTACCTGATTAACGTCAACGCCTTCCGCGGTGACTCCAAATACATACTGCGCATCCTGGCCCCCGGCATTACCGCGTCTTCTGTCAGCTCAGACAGCGCTGGTCAGCTGCCAATCTTTGTTGCTGGCGAGGCGATCGTTAAATCCAAAACCGTGAGTGCAGCCAGCGCCGTCAGCAAATCACTGAACATCCGCAGCCAGCTGGTCAGCAATAAAGGGCTTTCTGCCAAGCTCAGTAAGGTTGCGACCGGGCAGGATCGCGCGGCGCTGGTGTCACTGCAGCGTGATGACAGCCAACGCCGCAGTCTGGCCAGAGCTGCTGGCTACAGCAGCAATACAGATCCGCTGTATGCCCTGAGCGCAGATGGCTGGGCCATGCGCCAGACGCTGATAGATATTAAGACGCTGAATCAACAGGACGATGTGGAATACGCCTCGCCTAACCTGCTGTACCGGCCACTGGCGACCACCCCTAACGATCCTTATTACGCGGAACAATGGCATCTTGAGGCCATCAATCTGCCTCAGGCCTGGGATATCACCACGGGCACTCCGGCCAGCGGCACTGTGGTGGTTGCGGTCATTGATACCGGCATCCTGCCCGGCCATCCGGACATCAACGGCAAACTGGTAGATGGCTATGACTTTATCAGCAATGCTGAACGTGCCGATGATGGCGATGGTATTGATGGCGATCCTACCGACGAGGGTGACGGCTCCGGCACCTACCATGGCACCCATGTCGCCGGCATTATCGGCGCGTTAAGCAATAACGGTACAGGCGTCAGCGGTGTCAGCTGGGGCGCTGAAATTATGCCCGTCCGCATGCTGGGCAAAGAGGTTTCCGGCAGCGCCGGCACCAGCTACGATCTGCTTCAGGCACTCAGATATGCCGCTGGTATGACTAACGACAGCACTACCCTGCCGACAAAACCAGCAGACATTATCAACCTGAGTCTCGGCGGCGGTTCCAGTAACACTCCGGAAAGAAACCTTCTGGCGGATATTGTCGATGCCGGCATCATAGTGGTGGCCGCCGCCGGCAACGAAAGCAGTTCCGCTCCGTCTTACCCTGCCGCCTATGATGGTGTGATTTCTGTCGCCTCCAGCGACTACGACGGCAACCTCTCTTCCTTTTCTAACTATGGTTCAACCATTGATCTGCGCGCACCTGGCGGCGGCGCTGTGATCGATACTCCGACCAATGATTACCGTAACTATATTCTCAGTCTGGGGGGCGAAGAGACCCTCGGCGTTATGCAATACGGCTACGCCCAGCTGCGCGGTACCTCGATGGCAGCCCCTGTGGTTGCCGGCGCCTTTGCGCTGGCCAAAGCGGTTTACCCGGCACTGACACCGGAGCAGGCGCAGACTCTGATCAGCACCTGCAGCATTACCGATCAGGCCACGGACTGTGAACAGAAATACCGCACAGGCTATGGCAATCTGGATGCGCTGAAACTGGTGCAGGAGGCACAGAACCTGGCCAATGGCGGCAGCTTACCGCTACCGCCGGCACGGTTAGTAGCAACGCCGGATTCGCTGGCACTGAATGAACAAAGTTCGGCCAGTATCAGCATCAGCAATGGCGGCAGTGAAGCCGCCACCGTCAGCAGCGTCGCCAGCAGCCGCGACTGGCTCAGCGTTCAGGCCACCGACGTGGATGCCTTTGGCTTCGGCCAGTACGATATCAGTGTGGATCTGGCGGCACTGGATGACGGTTACTATATCGGCACCCTGACCTTCGCGCTGGATACGGGTAATGAGCTGGACTTTCAGGTGGTGGTGCTGACCGGCAACGATAGCTCTCCGGCCAATCTGACACCGCAGACAGTTCAGCTGGCCAGTGCCCAGACCAACGAAGTACTGTACACCACCAGCACAGATGGCAATGCCAGATACAGCTTCCCGGCGGTGCCGGCAGGTGAATATCGGGTGTATGCGGGATCGGATATTGATGCCGACGGCACCATCTGTGACGCCGGCGAAACCTGCGGTGAATCGCAGGAAATAGTGACGCTGGATCAGGACACCACAGGTGTGGACTTCAGCGTCACCATTCAGTCAGAGTGACGCTGATTTGCTGACTGACTCAGAGCGCCGTGCTTATCTGACGGACAGCGCTTCGATTAATGTCACCATGCGGCCCGGGCCGTGTGGTGGTTCGATATAACCGAGATAATTTCCCTGCTCATCAAGCACCGCCAGATTGGCGCTGTGGTCCATCAGGTACGCCTGACCTTCTCCGCGTTCCACCTTGTGGTAGAGGGCATTCAGCTCAGCCGCCAGCGTCTTTAACGCCTGCGGATTACCGGTCATGGCTTTGAAGTCCCTGTTGAAGTAATGCATGTAAGGGCCAAGGTTTTCCGGCAAATCGCGGGCCGGATCAATGGACACCAGCACCACCTGCCAGCCCTGTTTCACGCTGTCTGGCAGCCGTTTCCAGGTACGGCGCAGATCCATCAGTGTGGTCGGACAGATATCCGGACAGAAGGTATAGCCGAAGAACATCAGCACCTTTTTACCCATCAGATCCTGGCGGGTGATCGGGGCACCGTTTTCATCGGTGAAGGTAAAGTCTGATACCGTCAGGGGTCGGCTGAACAGCACCACACCGTTCTGTTGCAGTACCTGTGACGCCTGTAATGCCGGCCACTTTGCCGTTGCAACACCAGCCGCCAACGCTAACAGCAGAATCACCGCTAATCCGGAAACACCTTTCATATCGTCGCCCTTTGCTGTCTGTACTGTCCGGCTTATTGCTTCCCGCAACATCGTCAGGGGTGAACCGGGATGCACCGGGCCGGTTACAGATCTGTTTGTTATTAAGCTTATAAGCGGCGCAGTATATCAATACGCAGCAGCGAATCTGAGAGGCAATTAGCCGCACCCTGAGACGGATGCGGCAAAAGTGTGGCTCTGTTGATTCAGATTAAGTCAGAGACACAGACGGGTTTGTCAGCGCAACACTGACTCAGGCAAATCAGGAGCGGGCGAAGGCCGGTGTGGTGATCCACGACGGCGTCAGCACTTCCGCCGGACGGCGCTGCATGATCACCTCGCCATTGCGCACCGAAAGTAATACGTCACCCTGCTTGCGCAGCACGCTGTAGTCGTCTTCGCCATCAAGCAGAATAAAGCTGGCAGAGTTACCCACGGTAATACCGTAATCCTCCAGACACAGGGTACGGGCAGAGTTATCGGTAATCAGATCCAGTGCTGTCGCAAAATCCTGATAGCCCATCATCTGGCAGATGTGCATGGCGAAATCCAATGTGCGCAGCAGGCGGCCGTTACCCAGTGAGTACCATGGGTCAAAGATGGAATCCTCACCCAGACACACGTTCATGCCCGCCTCACGCAGTTCTTTTACCCGCGTCACGCCGCGGCGTTTAGGGTAGGTATCAAAACGGCCCTGCAGGTGAATGCTTTCCGTCGGACAGGAAACAAAGTTAATGCCGGAGTTCTTCAGCAGGCGGAACAGCTTGGAGCAGTAGGCATTATCGTAGGAGTGCATAGCGGTGGTGTGACTGGCGGTGACGCGCTCGCCCATACCATGGAACATGGCTTCGCAGGCCAGTACTTCGAGGAAGCGCGAGTTCGGGTCATCGATCTCATCACAGTGTACATCCACCAGCCGGTCGTATTTGCGCGCCAGCGCCAGCAGGTGTTTCACCGACTGCTCGCCCAGTTCGCGGGTGTATTCAAAGTGCGGAATACCGCCCACTACGTCGCAGCCGATCTCCAGCGCTTCTTCCATCTGCCGGGTGGCTTCTGCTGAGGCCATCATGCCGTCCTGCGGAAAGGCCACCACCTGAATGGTGATCTTATCTTTCAGCTCATCGCGGATGGCGCACAGGGTTTTCACACCGATCAGAGATGCGTCGGTGGTATCGGCATGAGTGCGGATGGCCTGCACGCCGTTCTGCACCAGCAGCTCAATGGTGGCCATGGCGCGGGAGCGGATGTCTTCCTCACTGAGCATTGGCTTACGCTGCCCCCAGCGCTCGATGCCTTCGAACAGAGTGCCACTCTGGTTCCACGCAGGTTCACCGGCGGTGAGCGCCGCATCGAGGTGAATATGAGGTTCAACGAAGGGCGCGCACAGCAGGTTGCCACCGGCGTCGATGTCATCTGCAGCAGCAGAAGGGATAGCAGCACTCTGCTGATCAATGGCAGTGAATTTACCGTCGGCGATGGTGACTGTGTATAACTCGGACTTGGCCCGCAGACGCGCGTTAATAATCTTCATAGCGGTGATTTCTCGCTGGTTAATTCTGCGGCCGGCTCATGCAGCTGGCCTTCAATATTGTGATGCTGAAACAGGATCTGCTCGATCAGCAGAGCGTTCTGCAGATTCAGTCGCTGAAACGGATCCTGCAGGCTGAAGCCCAGAATCTCTTCAATGCGCTTCAGCCGGTAACTCAGTGTGTTGCGGTGAATGCCCAGTGCTTCGGCGGTGTTCTGCTGATGGCCGAAGTGATTGAGCCATGTGTTCAGCGTGGCCTTCAGCTCCAGCGATGAGGTATCGCGGGCAAAGCACAATGGGCCCAGCTGTTGCTGACAGAACTCGGCTAATAAACTGCGTTTGGGTATCGCCGCAAACAGCCGCGCAATGCCCAGCTGCTCAGAAAAGAAAATACGCTGATGACGGTGCTGCACGGCAAACTGCAGCGCCTGCCGGGCCTGTTCGGTGGCATCCGCCAGTTTGATCAGGCCTGGTTGCAGATCACTGACCCCGGCGTACAACTCCAGCTGTGGAAAACGTTTCTGCAGCCAGCTCAGCGCCTGTTCCAGTTCCTCACGGATGCTGCCGACATGGGTATCTTCCACCGGCCAGATGGCCAGCATGTCCTGCTCGTAACACAGCACCGGCCAGTCGATACCGCGGCGCTTGAGCAGATCACCCAGCTGCTGTTCCAGTTCATGGCGCAGATGCAGCAGGCGGTGCTTGCTGTCGTCTTCGTCCGGCTGCAGAGCATCGGCAAAGCGGATCGCCAGCGTGGCGAACGGCTTGGCATCACTGATGCCCAGTTCGCTGGCACGCAGGTGAATCAGTTCCGGCGCCTGAGCAAAACCGTTGATCAGCCGCGTCAGGAACAACCGCACCGACTGACCAATCAGGTTGTCCTGCACGATGGCATTACTGATCACTTCTGTGACGAACACCATGGGCAGTTCATAGGGTTGTTCTAACAGGGGGAATTCCAGCCGGTTGGCCAATTCCAGCACGTTGGCCGGAATCTGCTGGATAAACTCCGGGCCAGTCAGAATGACCAGCCCGGCAACTTCACGCTCCACCGCTTCCTCAATCAGCTGACGCAGATTGCCTTCGTCACGGTCATGGTTAATACCGGTAATAAATACCAGCTCACCGCCGTTGACCCAGGGCCGGATAGAGTCGTTTTCGGCAACATAAGGCCAGCGCACAATGCGCTGGCCGCCGCTCAGCCCGGCACGGAAGCGGATGCTTTCCAGTCCGGGCAGTCGCGGTATATCAGCACAGCTGATGCTCATCCATTCTCCGTAGCGGTGGCAGACACGGCAGTCGCACCAAGCGGCAGTTTGATCAGGATGCCATACAGCACGAAGGCCACAGCAACACCCACCACCGGTGGCATAAAGGGTGAGAAGTAAGCGCAGGCAGAGGCAACCACGTAGGTGCCCAGACCCAGCCAGTTAAACGCTGGCAGCTGGGTTTCGGACAGCTTCGGATACTCGCCCTTATGGCGCAGCCAGAAGTCGGCCATGATCACACCACCGATTGGCGGAATGAAGGTACCCAGCAGCACCAGGAAAGGAATCAGGAAGTTGTACATACCAAATACCGCCAGCACAGTACCGATGGCCGCACCAACCACCGTCACGGTGCGGCGTTTGTCAGTGCGCAGCAGGTTACAGCCAGCCACCGCAAAGTTGTAAATGGTGTTGTCCTGAGTGGTCCAGATATTGAGGAACAGCATCAGTACCGCCAGCACCACAAAGCCCTGCGCCAGCATCACGTCAACGATATCCGCCTGCTGGTAAATCAGAGTACCCAGCGCGCCGGTGAGCACCATCAGGCCGTTACCGATAAAGAAGGCCGCCATGGTCGCCCACACAGCAACTTTGCCGGAAGAAGCAAAACGGCTCCAGTTGGTCGCCTGCGTACCACCACTGACGAAAGTACCGATCACCACAGTGATCGCCGCGGTAAAGCTCATGCTCTCAGCCGCTTCGATACCGAACAGTGCGCCCATACCACCAACATCAACCATGCCGGTGTAAAGGGAAATCAGAATAAACAGCAGCATCGCCGGTACCGCTACCCGCGATAGCAGATCCAGGCCACGGAAGCCGATCATGGCGGTTAAGCAGAAGGCAAAACCGAAGAAAATCATCAGCGGAATTTCCCAGGCCTGAGAAATACCGGTCACTTTCACCAGCACGATAGCGATGGTTGCGGTACCCCAGGCGTACCAGCCGATC
>NZ_DJIO01000105.1:68779-69496 GCF_002433655.1 Thalassolituus sp. UBA6592
AGCCGATCTGGGTAAAGCCGAGAACAAAGTCAGACAGCTTGCTGCCCACTTCGCCGAAGCAGAAACGTCCCATCAGTACCGAGTTCAGACCGCTTTTATAAGCGATAAAAGCTAACGCTGAGGTGTAGGCACCGAGCAACAGGTTGCCCACCACAATCACCAGCAGCAGTTCAGAAAAAGAGAAAGCCTTACCTAAGGTACCGCCAGCCCACATGGTGGCAGTGAAGAAAGTAAAACCGAGCAGTACAGCTGCCATTGGCAGCAGGCCCTGACGGGCACTTTTGGGCACTTCGCTTAAGGGGTAATCAGTTTCGTTCATAGGTTCCTCCGCCGGGCAATATTATCTGAATTATCACGGAAGCCACAGCAACGGGCGTACCAGACACTTTTATTTCACAATCATGTCAGTGTGCGCTGGCATTACCAACAAGTTACACAGAATTTAGTTGTGCGTTATGCACAATTAGCAACCGTGCCGTTTTTATACGAAACAGACAGGCGCGCACTGTGCTCCATCACAAAGCAGGCATTCACGGCTGCGTGCCCGCTGGCGGAGCATTTATCAACTGCGCCGGGTATCATGCGCACTGTCTTTTATCTGCTGTTGAACACCATGACATCTGCCTCTGCTCCATCTAACTCTTCCATCAGCCAGAGCCGCATCTGGGCACTGGCCTGGCCGGTCATGCTCAGCAATATCACAGTGCCGTTACTAGG
>NZ_DJIO01000191.1:0-30433 GCF_002433655.1 Thalassolituus sp. UBA6592
TGCCAGCGCCACACGACGCTGCTGCCCGGCGGACAATTGCTGGCAGGGCGTTTCTTCAAAGCCGCCAAGTTCAACATCATCGAGAGCCTGCCAGAGGTCATCCTCCGCAACCTGCCACTGGCTGACCAGCCAGCGCAGATTCTCCAGCGGTGTCAGCGGCTTTTTCACCGCAGCGAGATGGCCCTGATACAGACGCTGGGCAGAGTAGGAGGAATAATCATCGTACAAAGGCTGTCCGTTCCATAACAGTTCGCCTTCGTAATCGCGGTTGAGTCCGGACAGCAGGCGCAACAGGGTGGTTTTCCCGGCGCCATTGGGGCCTGCCAGTTGCAGCAGATCACCGTTTTTTACTCTGAGGTCCAGCTCATCAAACAGTACACGGTCATCGCGTTCGCAGAACAGCTGACGCGCTTCAAGATCAATGGTTGTGTGGCCACGGCTGGCGGGCATTGCTAAACCTCAGGGTCCGTAAACACCGGACCATCACAAATCGATTTTGCCAGGCCGGACTCAACAGAAAGTCGCAATCCTGACACAAAAAACGGCGGCATTATATACAAAAACAGGCTGTCGCGGCGGCCTGTTAGCCTCTAAGCTGAGTAAAGGTACGTAAACCTTGGCCGATATCAAAATTATGCTGCCCGATTCCACCCCACTCGTCTCTGCCAACCTCCTGAAAGCCAGTGCTTCGGCGCCGGTTCAGGGGCGTTCTGCGTCGTCGTCCGGCACGCTGATCCGTGCAGAAGTGGTGTCTGTTAAGGCCGCAGACGACCAGTTTATGCTGACAATGAAAGCCGAAGGCCGCAGCTTCCCCCTTAAAAGTGAATACCCACTTCCTCCCGGAACCCGGCTGGAACTGGCGGTCAGCGACCAACAGCCACGTCCTGACATACAGGTACGCAGCATCACACCACCCGCCACCACATCCGGTACTGGCAGTAACCTGCAGATGTCTGCACTACAGCCACTGGTACAGCAATTTCTCGCCAGCCGTCTGCCGTTGCTGCCAACACAGCCGCAGCCTCAGGGTGCCGCCAGCAATGGTCTGTATTCCGCCCAGGGAACAACTGTCTCCCAGGCCAACACCCAATCTCAGGCAAATCTGCTGGCAAACCTGTCTCAGGCATCTGCCCTGCATCGATTACTGGCGGTGATGGGGCCACAGGCGTCAGCGTCGCCCGCCGTACAGACCAGCCCGCAGAATAACAGCACCAATATGCCGGCCAGTGTGCGCCAGATGCTCAGTGAGTGGGTCAGCCAGCTGCCGGAAAGTCCACAACTGGCAGAACCTGCGGTGTTACAGCAGCAGATTAAACAGAATGGCCTGAGCTATGAAAACCAGCTTTTCAGGCTGGCTGAACAGCTACGTTCGGGCTACTCCCTGTCCTCCTCCGGGAGGGCAACATCCGTCACAGAGGCTACAGCACAGGGCAAGTCCGGTGAGCGCGCCAATCTTTCATCAGCGGAAAATCCGGCCAATGCAAACCGCCAGCCCGCAACATCCCGTTCAGAGCTGGCCGATATGTTCCGCAATCTGTGGCTGAAAGCCGGAAACCTGGCAAAAAGCAGCCCCGGCCAGCCGGGCGGTTCACAATCATCGTCGCCATCAACAACCCCAGCACCAAACTCAGCACTAACCCCAGCAGCAAACACAGCGCCTGCTCAGAGCACCGCTGCGACCGGACTGTCTGCCGCCGGCAGAACAGCATTAGCGGCAAGTTCCTCACTGAGTTCTACCGCCACCAACAAGGTTCTGCAGACGCAATTGCAGATGCAGAGTCTGAAACTGACGCCCGGCGATCTGCAGGCAGCTCTGCAGCGCACCCACACCAACCTGGAAACAGCAGGCTCTGTGACGGGCGACAGCCTGGTACACCAGCTGCTCAGCAGTGATCACAAAGCTGTGCTTGGCAAAGCTCTGATGAACTGGCTCAATCAGCTGCGACCGGAAGGAACACCGCCACTGCGTGAACTTCCGGTCAGCCATATGAATACGGCCAGCCTGCAGGATACGCCGGAAACCTTCCGCCTGCTGCAAACCGCTCTGGCACAGACCGAGCACGAACAGGTCTCGCGCCTGCAGGCCGGTAATGACAACCTGCTGAATATTCCCATCTTCTTCCGCCAGGGCGACCAGTTGCGGGAAATTCAGCTGCAGATCCGCCGCGAAGAAGAAAACAGCGCTGACGAGCAGCAAAAGAAATCCGTGCGCTGGCATTTACGCCTGCATTTTGAACTGGAGAAGCTTGGCAATCTGGATGTCGAACTGAATCTGGCTATGCCAGCGGTGAAAGCCACCTTCTGGTCAGAGAACAGCGACACCCTGCAATTACTCAATCATCAGCTGCTGCCATTACGCAAAAAACTGCAGTCGCTGGGGGCTGAAGTCTCTGAGCTGCAGGCCCGCTATGGCCAGTTGCCGCCATTGAGCCGTAATCAGGTGCAGCAATATCTGGTGGATACCCATGGCTGATCAGTCGCAGAATAAGTCCGGACAAAAGCCCCTGTCGCCAGAGGCACAGCGCACGGCTGGCATTGCTGATTCCCTGCTGCAGGCTACCGAAGCGGTGGCGCTGAGTTACGATGGCCTGAAGGCTCCGACCGTCAGCGCCCGCGGTGAAGACGAACTGGCGCAGGCCATTATTCAGCTGGCCATCCAGCACGATGTGCCCGTGTATGAAAACGCATCCCTGACACGCTGGCTGTCACAACTCAGCGTGGGCGATGAAATCCCCCAGGATCTGTATCAGGTCATCGCTGAAATTCTTGCCTTCGTTTACATGCTGGAAGGTAAAACGCCAGCGTCCGCAGATCAGCTGTGATTCACGCTGAAGACAATATTTTGCATAAACCGCAGACATAAAAAACGCCACGGACATGTGGCGTTTTTTATTGAAGATATTTGCCTGCCTCAGACGGCTGCAGTCTCGCTTTCCAGCGAACTGAGCAACCAACCAATATGCTGTTGCACCACATCGTCCGGAATCAGATCAACCCCTGACAGCAACAGCGGCAGCGCCTGATAATGATAGCAATCGATAAGACCGTGAATAGACGCTACAAAAAACAGCGCCTGCTGCTTCTGTGCGGCTTCCGGACGTTCGGCCAGTGACGGCGCGGCATCGGTAAGCAGAGATAACAGATGCTGCTGCCATTCTTCCACCAGACGCTCAACCTGCAGCTGCACTTCCTGATCAACGGTCTCGGCCTCATCCAGACGCAGTAACGGCGGCTGAAACATCAGCTGGTAGTAACCGGGAAAACGCTGGGCAAAGTGAATCAGCTGGCGGGCAAAGGTGAACAGCGCCTCCGCCGGATTGCTGGCCTGAGTCATCTGCTTGTTGATATCGGCAAACACCAGATCAAAGCCACGGCGACGGGTATGAATAAAGAGTGTCTCTTTATCCGGGAAATAGTTGTAAATGTTACTGGCGGTCATCCCCAACTGTGACGCCAGTTTGCGCATAGAAAGATGGTGAAAACCAACGTCTGCCATCACACTGGATGCACTGTCCATGATGCGCTCGCGCTGCGCCGAGATTTCTTCTGCGGTAAACGGTTTCTTTGGCATAGTTCCCCCTGCACCTTCCCCTGAGTTCTTCCCCGTACCTGACGGATCAGGACTGCAGTGTTAACCCGGCGTCTTTATTCCTGATTTCTGCGTCGCTACTGGTTCTTTTTTCTGACAAGCTGGCAAGTATCGCCAGTGGCAGCAATTGAAGCATTCTTCCGTTTATTAGCAACTAAGATCTATCAAACGTCTGATTTCGGTCAAAATCAAGCCTGTTAGCGGCTCTTCCAGGAAAAACTTAAATAATTCGTGCGCTGATACCCCATCTGGCCCGGGTTAAGTCAACGAATGATAATTAAACTCACGTAAATCAATGCTAAACCCTGATAAATACTGAGGTTAAAGCACCATCCGGCGTTGCCGGACCTGCTGTTCAATTGATGTGGCGCAAGGGCCGCAGACGGCCCATGCCCTTACAATAGCGCCCTCAACTGAGAGTGATACTGACTATGACCGAGAACCTTCTTTGGGATCCGCTGCTGATCCAGCGTTACAACCGCCCGGGACCACGCTACACCTCTTACCCGACGGCGGTGGAATTTCAGCCAGTCACAAATGACGCGGCCGAACGCGAGGCGTTTGCGCAACGTAATCGGGCGACGCCACTGTCACTCTATTTCCATATCCCGTTCTGCCGTCACGTCTGCTACTACTGTGGCTGTAATAAAATCGTGACCAAGAATACCGACCGTGCGGCGCCGTATCTGGTTGAGCTGAAACGCGAAATCGCCATGAAGCGTGCCCTGCTGAACGATGATGCCATCGTCGAGCAGCTGCACCTTGGCGGCGGCACGCCGACCTTTCTCAGTGATGAGCAGCTCACCGACCTGATGACCTTTCTGCGCAGTCAGTTCCGCTTCAGCGACAAAGACAGCGCCGACTACTCCATCGAAATTGACCCACGTGAACTGCGCCCGAATACCCTGAAACTGCTGCGCGAACTGGGCTTTAACCGCCTGAGTTATGGTGTGCAGGATCTGGAAGAAAAAGTACAGGTTGCCGTCAACCGGGTGCAGTCGGAAGAGATGATCCGCAACGTGATGAGCGAAGCCCGTGAACTCGGTTTCCGCTCCATCAACATGGATCTGATTTACGGTCTGCCGCACCAGACACTGGAAAGTTTCGACCGCACGCTGGATACCATTATCGATATGCAGCCGGACCGTCTGTCTGTGTTCAACTACGCCCATCTGCCAGAACGTTTTAAGCCGCAGCGCCGTATTTCCGGTGACGATCTGCCGTCCGCAGATGAAAAGCTGGCCATTCTCGGTCACTGCATCAGCAAGCTGTCTGCGGCTGATTATCACTACGTCGGCATGGATCACTTCGCCCGTCCGGATGACGAACTGGCCCGGGCTCAGGCAGCCGGTGAACTGCACCGTAATTTCCAGGGTTATACCACCCACGGCGACTGCGATCTGATTGGTTTTGGTGTCTCCTCCATCAGCCAGATCGGCGATTACTACCTGCAGAATCACGTCACCGAAGACACCTGGAAAGCCGCTCTCGATCAGCAGATGATGCCGACCATGAAGAGTCTGCAGGCCACGCCTGAAGATAAGCTGCGTCGTCAGGTGATCACCAGCCTGCTGTGCCACCTGCAGGTGAACTTCGACGATCTCGATGCCGCGCATCCATTCAACAGCCGTGAGCTGCTGCAGCCTGATCTTGCAGAACTGGAGCCTATGGTGAAAGATGGACTGGTCATCATCGACGATCAGTCGGTCCGTATCACTGAAAAGGGACGGTTACTGGTGCGCAATGCCTGTATGGCGTTTGACACCTACCTGCAGAAACATGAACAGCAACGCTTCTCCCGCGCCATCTGATACCTCACAACGCCGTCGCAGTCAGTGGCTGCGACGGCTTATCGAACTCTCTGTATTTATTCTCCTGTTCAGCCTCATCAGCATGTGGCTCGGGCGCCATATGCTCGACAGCGAGACCCCGGCACCCACCAGTCAGCTGACGACACTGCCAACCGGTGACAGCAACCCGTTACCGGCCAGCCTGCACTGGCCTGCGCAATATGAACGTACGCTGGTGTATTTTTTTGCCCCCTGGTGTTCGGTCTGCCGCATCAGCATGCCCGGCCTGAACACATTGCCCACCGACGATCACAGCCTGCGTGTGATCGCCATTGCACTTGATTGGCAAAGCAGAAGCGAAGTGCAGCAGTTTATTGCCGACACAGGATTTAACGGGGAAGTATTTCTGGGCACCGCTGATACTGCCCAGGCATGGCAGATCAGCGGCTATCCGAGCTATTACGTTGTCGATAAGCAAGGCCTGATTGTGCATTCCGACCGTGGTGTCAGCACACCGCCGGGCTTATGGCTGCGTACGCAACTGTAACTGGCAGTCTTGCTGCTCACCAGGCCAGCTTGCCGTCCTCTGCCTGCGGCTGCCAGTAACGCCACTGACCATCGCGGTATTCAAGATACACACTCTTCTCAAACGGTTTGTCAAAAGACTCTGCCGAACGGCGCAGCGTTCGCGCCACACGAAAGGCCGGGTCTTTTATCCAGCGCTGCATATCATCCACATACCACTGCACAAAGGCGCGCACATAAAATGCTTCCCCCTTGGGGTAGGGATCGGACAACTCCATGATTTTTTTCAGCTTAGCGCGACCGTAATAAAACCCTTCCTGCTCAAGCATGGGTTTGTTATCCGGATAACGGTATACCCATAACAGTTTCAACCGTTTGCGGGCTTCACCCTGTTCGCGGATATCTTCCATGACCATGGATTTTTCCCGCTCCACCAGTTTGTATTTCATCAGAGCGGCCAGTAACTGCGCATCTTTGCTGTTACTGCGGCGCTCAACTTCATAAGGCAAAGGAAACGGCAGCCAGAGCAGCTTTTCACTCTGCAGACCCTGATCAATTAATTGCTCCGCTGTATTCGGGCCAAGAACGGGCTCAGCCTGCAGCGCCATTCCGCTGATCATTAAACAAAGGAATAAAACAACACGCATAAAGTGACCTCCTGCGGTTAAGAATAGCTGGCCTGCAAACAAGCGCCTGTCTGTAACGGAAATGTCACAGGGCTGACTTAAAGTCAGCCCGTCGATCAAGAAACAGAACACTGGATATGATGATGCTGCAAGCCACTGCCCGCCAACAGGCCGAAACTCAGGAAGCACCTCTGATTGCCCGTATTACGGACGATCCGGTCGAGATCCGTCAGGCTTTACAACTGCGCTATCGCGTTTTTGCAGAAGGCATGGGTGCCAGTCTGCCAACCGCGGATGAAGGTATCGATCAGGACCACTTTGATGATCACTGTCTGCACCTGATCGTTAAAGACGTGATTAACGACTCAGTGGTTGGTTACAGCCGTATTCTGACCAACGAACTGGCACAGAACACCGGCGGATTTTATTCAGAAACCGAATTTGATCTGAGCCAGATCGTGCAACCAGGCAAACGCTACATGGAAATTGGCCGCACCTGCGTTGATCCGGATTTCCGCAGCGGCGCCGTAATCGGCATGCTGTGGTCTGGTATCGCTCAGTTTATGTCAGCCAATAACATCGACTTTCTGATGGGCTGTGCCAGTATTTCGTTAAACGACGGTTACGCCCGTGCGGTTGCCATTGTGAATCATCTGCGTGACAAACATTTCACCGATGAAAACACCCGCGCAACGCCTAAGCATCATATGCCACGCATTGATGTAGATCTGGATGGCAAATCTCTGGTTCCGCCGCTACTGAAAGCGTATCTGCGTATTGGTGTGAAAGTGTGTGGTGAACCTTGTCTGGACAAGGACTTTAATGTCGCCGATGCACTGATTCTGCTGGCCCGTGACGATATCAACCAGCGCTACCTGCGCCACTTCGCCAAAACCGAAGGCTGATAACGAACTCCAGCATTCGCGACAGCAGCGTCAGGCTGCTGTCATTGCTGTTATTGTTGCTGCACTCTCTTTCCTGCATCTTTCCTTTCTGAACTTTTTTATCTGAGCGACCGCCTCTGCCTGTTACCGCCAATGGCCACAGCGGTAAGCGCCTGTTTTACCCGGCCTGAGCGGCGGAAAAATAGCCAGGCTCTGCTAGGCTGAAAGCAATACCGGACTAAACAGAGTGTATTGATCATGGCTGCTCTATCCATCTCTCAGGCCAGTGAGCTGATCTGGGAACTCAACCAGACGCTGGAAGACGCTTACTGGGAAGCCTCCTCCATGGAAGAAAAAGACCGCATATTTAACCTGATTCAATTGATGATGGGAGAATATATGGAACTGCTGAAAGTCAGCGTTCAGGACCATCACTACGACTATGAAGTGATCAGTACCAGCCAGGAAGTGCTGCTGCAGGTAATGAAAGATCTGCAACACGCCCAGATGAGCATTCCCCGCCGGCAACGTACATCGGTCAGGCTGGCATCATTGCTGAACCGCCTGACAGCTCATATGACCGCCCCCTGAAACAGAAAAGTCTGCTGCTCAGTGAGGCAGCAGATGACGGATACTTGCCAGATCGACGGTTTCGCTCATGCAATCTCGCCCCGCCGCCTTGGCCGAATACAGAGCTTCATCCGCAGCCTCGACCAGAAGGCCGGGCTCCTCACCCTGCAAAGGCTCACACCAGGCCAGTCCGAAACTCAGAGTAACGTATTCCTCTACCAGCGAAGCTGCATGAGGAATTGCCATATTGTGCACCGCTTCGCGGATACGCTCAGCAACCACAGCAACCCCTTCCTTGTGCACCGCTGGCAGAATCACCGCAAACTCTTCTCCGCCATAACGTGCTACCAGATCGCGTGGGCGCTGTACCGCAGATTTCAGGCAGTGCGCCACCTGCGCCAGACAGCGGTCGCCCTGCGGATGCCCGTAGTGGTCGTTGTAGGCCTTAAAGTGGTCGATATCCACCATCAGCAAGCCCAGGGCTCCCTGAGTACGCTGCGCCTGACGCCATTCAGACTGCAGAAAATCGTCCAGATAGCGGCGGTTAGCCAGCCCGGTAAGGCTGTCAGTTAACGACATGGATTCCAGCTGTTGTCGACGTTCGCGCTGGCGTAAAGCGTTTTTTACCCGGGCCAGACACACCGGCAGATTGAGCGGTTTGCGCAGATAATCCACGGCGCCGGCCGTCAGTGCCATCACTTCATAATCGCTGTTGTCCGGTCCCATCACGATAATATCCGCTGCGCGGGTTTCCGGCGCGGCCAGCCACTTGCGGCAAAATACATCCAGGCCCGGTGCGACCAGTGCGGCATCAAGTATCAGCAGATCGGTGTCACCATGCCCCTGCTCCAGACGGTGCCAGAGCTGCTCAGCATTAATAACACTGGTGACATTCACTGCGCCGGACAATACGTCTACCAGCTGAGCCTGAACGGCCAGCGTTGCGTCAGCGACTATAACCTGTGATTTGTCTGCCATATTCTTTCCTTTAAGAGAGGAATCGTGCCGGATTTAACCTCTTATCGGCAAGAATACACGATAGTGCATCCCCGGTAATAAAAAATAACGAAAAGCAGGTAGTATGAAATAAAACGCCAGTAATCCTACAAACCTTTGCACTGAAAGCGTCAATAATTATGCTGAAGGCAGGCTGAAATCAGATAGACTGGGGCAAATCGCTGTTATTCGCTAAACTACCACCAACACAGCGACTTACATCAGATGGTTATATGCGAAGATTACTGACAGTCACATTGATGCTCGCCCTCACCGCATGTGGTGAAAAACAGGCCGATTCAGACAGACCTGCATTTAAGGCACCGCCGCTGCCAGACTTCACCACGTATAAAGATGTGCAGGAAAAGAAACAGGCGTTTTTTGATTACCTGCTACCGTTGATCACAGAAGCAAACCAACGTGTGCTGGAGCAACGGGCTCTGGCCGAAAAGTGGGCCCGTGATGAAGAGCTGACAGAAAAAGAGCTGCAAAGGCTCACCCGTATGATGGAAAACTACCGGGTAAAGGCGGATGACAAAGCCGGCCAGAAAGAAATCCTGCTGAACCGGGTGAATATTATTCCACCCTCTCTGGTATTAGCTCAGGCTGCTAACGAATCCGCCTGGGGCACTTCGCGCTTTGCAACCGAAGGCAACAACCTGTTTGGCCAATGGTGCTTCAGCAAAGGCTGCGGTCTGGTGCCGTCTTCCCGCAACGATGGCGCAGTTCATGAAGTGCGTAAATTCCGCTCGCCGATGGAGTCGGTGGAGAGTTATATTCAGAACCTTAACCGCCATGCCAAATACCGTCAGCTGCGTTTAATCCGCCACCGTCTGCAGGAAGAAAATCAGATTATTTCCGGCCCTGCACTGGCCGCCGGTTTAATTGGCTACTCTGAACGCGGTCAGGCCTATGTTGATGAAATCCGCCATATGATCGAATACAACGGCCTGCAACAATATGATCAGCCGGATGCTGCAGCACCGGCAACAGGTGAATCCGATGCAGAGCAATGAAAGACGTTTTCGTCAGCGTTATGATGCGTCACCACTGAAGCTGGAAATCCGTCAGCTTGGCTGGTTTGGCCGCCCGAAAAAAGCCCACCACGCCATCGGTCGTGACTTTGCCCTTGGCGGTATCGCCATTATTACCCCACTTAAACTCAAACCGGGTAAGCGGCTTTTATTGACACTGGAAAATAAGGATCACAGACTGCAGGCAGTGCCAGCCACCGTGGTCCGCACCGAAGCGATTCAGGGCGATTATCTGTGCGCATTAAAATTTGCCATCGGTGAATTACCTGAATCTGCCAGCCGTGGGGTATACACCATACTGCAACGACTGGAAAACACACTGAAAGAACCATCAATCGCCTGATCGCTCAAAACTCAGGGAATGATGCTTCGCAACTCAGGGAATGATTGTGACAACCTCGATACTGGTTATTAACTGCGGCAGTTCTTCGATTAAATTCGCGCTTTATCACAAGTCCGATCTCAAACAGCCAACGTTAAGTGCAGTGGCAGAAAAACTGGGTGAAGAGCAACCCGATATTATTTACCAAGGCTCAATCAATGGTCAGGAAATGTTGCCCGCGCACTCCGGTCACCGGGAAGCAATGCAGACCTTTATCGATCAGGCCAGCGAAGAATTATCGCAACTTGCAGGTATCGGTCACCGGGTCGTGCATGGCGGAGAACGTTTTCACGACAGCGTGCTGCTCAACAGCGAAACCATTGCCGCATTAAAAGACATCAGTCCGCTGGCACCTCTGCATAATCCCATCAATTTACTCGGCATTGAATTATGTGCTGAGCTGTTTCCCGGCGTCGCTCAAACAGCGGTATTTGATACCTCGTTCCACCAGACCATGGACGAATCGGTGTATCTGTATGGCGTGCCCTACGCCTGGTACGAAGAAGACGGGGTAAGACGTTACGGTTTTCACGGCACCAGTTACCGCTACATCACCCAACAGGCTGCCGTTCTGTTAAACAAGCCCGCTAAGGAACTCAATCTGCTCATCGCCCATCTGGGCAATGGCTGCAGTGCCTGTGCTGTGCGTAACGGATTATCCGTGGACACCACCATGGGGCTGACCCCGATGGAAGGTCTGGTTATGGGTACTCGCTGTGGCGATATCGATCCCGGACTGATCGCCCATATGATGCGCAGCCACGACGGCAGCGTCGAAGACATCATGAAGCAGCTCAACCGCAACAGTGGTCTTAAAGGGTTATCGGGGAAGAGCAATGATATGCGCACCCTGCTGCTGGCGGCCAAAGCCGGAGACCAGCACGCTGAACGGGCCATTAGGGTCTTTTGTTTCCGCACCGCACGACAACTGGCTGCGCTGTCCGTGTCTCTGCCGGGCATTGATGCCGTTGTTTTTACCGGCGGCATTGGCGAACACGCCGGTGAGATCCGCGAAAAAATCCTCGCCAACTGGCCGGCAATGAACTTCCGGCTGGAAGACTACCCCAACCGTAAGAACGGTAAAAATACCCAGGGCCGCATCAGTGAAGTGCAATCACCTCTGGTGATGGTGATCCCCACAGATGAAGAAAGCATGATCGCCACAGATACTCTGGCGCTTATCCCCTGAACCAACCTCTGCAAGCGGAAAGATTATGATCAATATCCTGATAGCTCCGATTGGCCTGGACTCAGGTCTGACTACCATCAGCCTCGGCCTGATCCGTGCTCTCGATGCCCAGGGTCTGAAAGTTGGTTTTATCAAACCGATCGCTCCGGATTACGCCGACAGTGAGCGCTCGTCGCATCTGGTGCGCAGCGTACTGGCACTGGACACCCCGGACCCGATGCAGCTGCATCAGATTCAGCAGCGGGTCAGTGACGGACAGCTCGACCGCGTGCTGGAGGATGTGGTTGGCCTGCACGATCAGGTCGCCCGTGATTGCGATGTGGTACTGATTGAAGGTCTGGTCCCGGACCGCAGCGAGCCTTATACGGCCAAACTGAATGCGGAAATCGCAAAAGCACTGAACGCCGACGTTGTTATGGTGGCCAGTGGTCTTAATCACTCACCGAAGCAACTGAAGACTGAAATCAAAATTCAGTCGGCTATTTACGGCAGCACGCGCCTGCTGGGTACCATCATTAATAAAGCCGGCATGGCCCCCAGACATGAAGGTGTGCCTTCCGGTGAAGTCAGCGACCTGATTGAGCAGAACGACGATGAAGTCTGCACCCCCTACTGGCAGATCAGTACCCGTCAGTGCCCTGTGCTGGGCGTTATTCCATGGAAGCCACAGCTGGTCAGTCCGCGTATGCTCGATGTCGCCCGCGCACTGGACGCTCAAATCCTGCATGAAGGTGAGCTCGACAGCCGCCGGGTGTTGCGTATTGCCCTGTGCGCCCGCTCGCTGGGTAACATGATTGAAGTTCTGCGTCCCGGCACCTTACTGGTTACTCCCGGCGACCGCGATGACATTATCGTCGCCGCCGCTATGGCCGCCACCAATGGCACACCGCTGGCCGGCCTGTTACTGACCAGCGGCCTGCAACCCGGCGAAAAAGTCATCAACCTCTGTCGTGCTGCCCTGCAGACCGGCGTGCCGGTATTGCAGACCGATTACGATACCTTTACCACCGCACAGATGCTGACGGACATGGAAACTCAGGTGCCGGTGGACGATGCCGACCGCGTGCATAATCTGATGACCACCATTGCCGAACATCTGGATATCAAAACCCTGATGCAGCAATTAGGGGAACCCCACGCCAGCCGTCTGAGTCCGGCCGCTTTCCGCCATCAGCTGGTGACCCGTGCCCGCGCAGCACACAAGCGCATCGTCCTGCCCGAAGGAGAAGAACCCCGCACCATTCAGGCCGCTGCCATCTGCCAGCGCCGCGGCATAGCCAACTGCGTTCTGCTGGGTGAGCGTGAGCGTATTCTGCAGGTCGCTGAAGCCAACGAAGTGGACTTACCGGATGATCTGCAGATCATTGAACCCGCTCAGGTCCGTGAACAATACGTCGCCGGGATGGTGGAACTGCGCAAACATAAACAACTCACCGCACCCATGGCATTGTCACAATTAGAGGATAATGTTGTGCTCGGTACCATGATGCTGGCAGAGAATCATGTCGATGGCCTGGTATCCGGCGCCATCCACACCACCGCCAACACCATTCGCCCGGCCCTGCAGCTGATTAAAACCGCACCCGGGGCGCGACTGGTGTCGTCTGTGTTTTTTATGGGCCTGCCGGATCAGGTGCTGGTTTACGGTGACTGTGCGGTCAATCCGGACCCGGACGCAGAAGAACTGGCAGACATTGCCATTCAGAGTGCGGTATCGGCAGAAGCCATGGGGATTCCGGCAAGAATCGCTATGATCAGTTACAGCACAGGCTCATCCGGCAGTGGTGCTGATGTGGAAAAAGTCCGCAGCGCAACCGCACTGGTGAAAGCACAGCGTCCGGATCTGCTGATTGACGGTCCGCTGCAATACGATGCGGCCACCACCGCCAGCGTCGCCAGAAGCAAGGCACCGGATAGTCCGGTAGCCGGGCAGGCAACCGTGGTGATATTTCCGGATCTGAACACCGGCAACACCACATACAAAGCCGTACAGCGCAGCGCCAATGTCATCAGCATCGGTCCTATGCTGCAGGGGCTGGCCAAGCCGGTTAACGACCTGTCGCGCGGCGCACTGGTGGAAGACATCGTGTACACTATTGCCCTGACTGCTATTCAGGCACAGACTGTACAAACACAGAAAACCGAACAAAAAACCGACTAATAGACCGAACAACAAAACAAACAATAAAACGGGAAGCTTAAAATGCCGCCGCTGTTAACAGGCATTATCGCCAGTACACTGCTGACACTGAATATTCTGTTCTGGTGCTCACTGCTGTTTATTTTTACATTTTTTAAACTGATTATTCCTTTCCGACCATTTCGCCAGCTGGTAACGGCCCTGCTGAACCGTATCGCTGAAAACTGGATTTCCTGTAATTCCGGCTGGATGATGCTGACCCAGAAAATGGATTGGCAGATTAATATGCCGGCGAACCTTAAACGCAAAGGCTGGTACTTTGTTGTCAGTAATCACCAGAGCTGGGTCGACATTCTGATTCTGCAACATGTGCTGAACCGTAAAATTCCATTGCTTAAATTTTTCCTCAAACAGGAACTGATTAAAGTACCGGTTATGGGAGCAGCCTGGTGGGCACTGGATTTTCCGTTTATGAAACGGTATTCCAAAAGTTATCTGGAAAAATACCCGGAAAAACAGGGGAAAGATCTGGAAACCACACAAAAAGCCTGCGAAAAATTCCGCACCATGCCAACCAGTGTGATGAATTTTCTCGAAGGCACGCGCTTTTCACAGCATAAACACGATCAGCAACAATCGCCGTATAAGTACCTGCTTAAACCCAAAGCCGGCGGTATGGCGTTTGCGCTGAATGCCATGAACGGCCAGTTTCATTCTATCCTCGATGTCACCATTGATTACCCTGATGGCATTCCCAGTTTCTGGGATTTTCTGCAGGGAAAAATGCGCCGCTGCCGTATCGATATTCAGCAGCGCGACATCCCTGAAAAACTGCAACAGGGTTCTTACGCAACCGACGATCATTACCGTGAATCGTTTCAGCAATGGACGCATGAGCTCTGGCTGGAAAAAGACCAACAGCTGGCAGCCTTTCACGCCGGCTCAAACGACTGAGCGACGACAGTAAATACCCGTGCTATACGCAGCAGATCTGATTCCGGCCTGCTGCCTTGGCGCGGTAAAGACGACGGTCAGCATCCCCCAGCAGAGATTCTGCAGTACGGCCATCATCAGGCACGGATGCGGCTATTCCGGCACTGATGGTCACCCTGCCGTAAGGGGATTTTTCATGGGGAATATTCAGTTCCGCCACGCTGTTGCGGATCTGCTCCAGTAAGGTGACGGCGTCATTCTCATCCGTTTCAGCCAACAGAATCACGAACTCCTCCCCACCATAGCGGGCGCAGAGATCCCCCGGGCGCTTGCAGAAAGACGCCATCAGCTGCGCCAGCCGGATCAGACAATCATCACCACTGAGATGACCATAATGGTCGTTGAAATCCTTAAAGCGATCGATATCAATCATAACCAGAGCCAGCGGCATTTTATTACGTAAACAACGCCGCCACTCCGTATCAAGCTGACGCTCAAAACAGCGCCGGTTGGCAATTCCGGTCAGACCATCCGTGGTCGACATATGATGCAGACGATCAGTCAGAAACTGGAGCCGCTGAGCTTCCAGCGCCAGCAATTTATTTTTTAAAAAATCATTGCGGGCGGCAGTCTCAGTCATAAAAGCAATGTAACCGCCCATCAGAATCATCAGGAACCAGAACAGGGTAAATAACGGAATAAATATGTCGATCAAACGGCTCAGTGACGGATCATTAACTTCGTGCGTCATCAATGGATGCGCCAACAGATAAAGCAGAAACAGTGCTAAAGAAACACTTAATACAGAGCGATAACTGAGACGCAGGGCCACCATAATAAATACCTGAATAGGTATCAGGCCGAGATGGTATGCATATTTCAGTTCATCAGGAATCAGGGCAATAAAAACCAGTACTGACAGCCCGGCAACAAATACCCCGACCGCAGCCAATATAACCATATAGTCATAAAAAGCAGACTTCGGAACCCAGGCAATGGCGAGCAGACCGCCTGCAGTGATAAGCAGCCGTAATATAAATATCAATAACCCCTGTTCACCACCGAGATAAAAATCCGGCCAGGAAAAAGCCAGATAAAACAACAGACCTGCGATCAGGATGTTGCGCTCAATTTCCAGAAAACGCCGGTTGCGGAGATCCAGATAACTTTTTTCCAGCGCCGCCGGAAATCTGAGTTTCCACTGTCGCTGATCAAGAATTCCGGTAAGAATATTGATCTGATCTTCGACACCCTTTAAGGTGTATTGCTGGTTCTGATACAGGGTATTTTGCACGGCGTCTCCCGCTTCTTATTAGCGGCTCCCATCCTGAGACAACCGCACCCAACCTATCTTTTACTGTCCATGTAACACCGTCTTATGGATTCAGACAATATCCCAGGGCGCCGTTTACAGAGAGGTTTTTTATGAAAGTCTACGAAGATATCAGTCAATCCATTGGCAATACGCCGCTGGTCCGCATCCGTCACATCACTGATCACCCGGCGATTTATGCCAAGCTGGAAAGCCGTAACCCGGCCCAATCGGTAAAATGTCGCATTGGTGCCAATATGATCTGGCAGGCGGAGCAGGACGGTCTGCTGAAACCAGGCATGGAAATTATTGAACCAACCAGTGGTAACACCGGGATCGCGCTGTCTTTTGTCGGCGCCGCGCGCGGCTACAAGGTCACTCTGACCATGCCGGAAACCATGAGTGTTGAACGTCGTAAAGTCATGAAAGCACTGGGAGCCAACCTGGTTCTGACCGAAGGTGCGAAAGGCATGAAAGGTGCGGTAGACGCGGCCGAAGCGCTGATCGCTGAAGCACCGGAAAAACGCATCATGCTGCAACAGTTCAATAACCCGGCCAACCCGGCGATCCATGAAAAAACCACGGGTCCGGAAATCTGGAACGACACGGATGGCCAGGTAGACGTTATCGTTGCCGGTGTCGGTACCGGCGGCACCATTTCCGGTGTCGCGCGTTACCTCAAGCAGCAGAAAGCTGTTACTGCCGTTGCTGTTGAGCCATCCGCCTCACCTATCATCACTCAGGCGCTGGCAGGCGAAGAGCTGACCCCGGGACCGCATAAAATTCAGGGTATCGGCGCCAACTTTATTCCCGGCAACCTGGATCTGGAGTTGCTCGACCGCGTTGAACAGGTCGCCAATGAAGACGCCATGGCCATGGCTCACCGCCTGATGTCCGAGGAAGGCATTCTGGCCGGTATTTCCTGTGGTGCAGCGATGACTGCGGCGCTGCGTCTGGCTGGAGAACCGGAATATGCCGACAAGAAAATCGTCGTTATTCTGCCGGACTCCGGTGAGCGTTATCTGACCTCCCCCTTGTTCGAAGGCTTCTTTGAATAACAGCCTGCTGGCACAGCCCCTGATCTGCGCATCAGGGCAGTTGCTGAATGGCCTGCTGGCATATTACCCGCAGGCCATTCATTCCCCCGACACCCTTTATAACGACCTTGCTGAAAATCTCCCCTGGCAGCAGGGCAGCATTCTTATCTATGGCAAGCGCCATAAAATCCCGCGCCTGCAATGCTGGATCGCCGATCCCGGACTGAACTACACCTATTCCGGCGAACAGCTGCCACTGACGCCCTGGCCGCCATTACTGCAGCAACTGCGGCTGGAACTGAATCAGGCATTTGATCTCAGGCTCAACTCGGTATTGTGCAATCTGTATCGCGATGGGCAGGATGCCATGGGCTGGCACAGTGATAACGAACCGGAACTGGGCAGCGATCCGGCGATTCTGTCTGTCACGCTTGGCGCCCAGCGGGATTTTGCGCTAAGGCCAACAGGCAGCACTCGTCAGAGTGCAAAGATAGCGCTGGAAGATGGCAGTCTGCTGTATATGAAAGCGGGCATGCAAAGCCTTTGGCAACATGCCGTCCCCCGTCGCGCCGGCATCCGCTCAGCACGTATTAACCTGACCTTCCGCGAAATAATCCAGCCACTTGCGCGCTGACAAAAAGCACGCCGGCTGTTATTGGGAAATAACGCCTTCCAGGCGCAGCATGATCACCGGGGTGGTTTCGTATTCACCATCACTGGTCCAGATAAATTCCGGGTTCACTTCCGCAAAGACCCAGTCGCTGTACACCAGCTGCCGGTAACGCAGCCCGGCAAAATAGGAATCAAAGGTGGCGCCGAATTCTGTAGAGCCGGTAGCACCGGCAACGTAAGCCATACCCCGGGTCGGACTGAGTTCGTGGTACAGCGCGGCACTGTAGCCCAGAGAAAAGAAATCGTCCTGCTCCATATACTCAGCATCCATATTGATGCGGAACAGCTTCTCGACATTAATCGGGTAATCGGCACGCAGTTGTGAACTTTCGCCGGCACCGTCCTGAGTGTAATAGAACACGGACTGAGTAGCCCTCAGCTCCCACTCCGACAGATAGGCATAACGCCGTGCGCGGAAACGGACAAACGGATCCGGCGGAACGCCCCAGCGCACACCAGCGTCCAGGTTGGTTTTCCATTTATCGGTTTCATTGAGAATATAACGCAGCGCGGTGGTGTACTCGGTATTTTCCACACTCTCAAGCGGGTCCGCTTCCCTGGCGTCCTCGTCATCCTGAGATTCGAACAGCAGATTGAAGCGCTCATTGGTGTTGGGCAGAACCACCTTAACACTGAGGCCAAAGCGGTAATCCACCGGCTCGCCAATTTCACGGCGGGTATACAGAGAGATCTGGGCGCGACTGCCACGCACGTCATCGTTGGCCACGTCTTCACTGAAAAAGGTATCGACGAAGAAGCTGTCGATACCACCAGAAAGATCGTTGAGGTAACCGGCCAGCCAGTCGCGCGAGCGGTCTGCTATGGCTTCACGTTTTATTTCTTTGCTGTCGGCGGCAGCCGCATCCGTAAGTTCCTCTGCCGCCGGCAAAGGCGCAATGCTGTCGCCCTGTAATTGCGGCGCAGCGCCAAAGGCGAGACAACAGCCGGGAAGCACAGAAATCAGACAGAGAAATCTACGCATATCAGACCGGATCGTGATGAACGAGAATTTCGGCTCTGGGGAAACGGGCAAGGACAGCTTTTTCCACCTTGTCGCCGATGGTGTGCGCAGACTCCAGAGTCTGCTTTCCATCGAGATCAAGATGCAGCTGAATAAACTGAATGGCACCAGCCTGACGGGTTTTCAGATCATGAAAACCGCGCACACCGGCGCAGGACGAAATAATCCCTTTCAACTCTTCCTCATCCTCTTCCGGCATTGCTTTATCCATCAGCACTTCAAGTGCGTCAGTGACAATGCCGTACACACTGTACAACAGAACGGCTGCAATCCCGAGGGCCACAACCGGGTCAAGCCAGTAGATATCCCACTGAGCGGCCAGCAAGGCTACCACAACTGCAGCACTGGTCAGAATATCACCATAGTAGTGTGCTGAATCGGCCTTAATGGCCAGCGACTGCGTCTGACGATAAACCCAGCGCTGATAAGCCACCAGCGCCATGGTGGCAAACACAGAGAAAATCATCACCGCAATACTTTCTTCCAGTGCCACCAGTTCACGTGGACGCACCAGGCGATCCAGTACGTGCAACAGCAGGAAGGTCGCGGAGCCAAGAATAAACGCCGATTGCACCAGAGCAGCCAGCCCTTCCGCTTTGGTATGACCGAACGGGTGATCATCGTCTGCCGGCATCAGCGCATAGCGCACGGCGAAGTAATTCACCAGAGAGGCGGCAATATCCATCAGGGAGTCGAGCAACGACGACAGCACACTGGCTGAGTCACTGACGCTCCAGGCAAACACTTTGGCCAGAAGCAGTGTCACAGCAGTAAAAATTGAAGCAGTGGCTGCCCGTTTAATCAGTACGGCATGATTGGCTGCAGTCATGTGTTAAAACATCTTCTCCCGCGGCGTCTGTGGCGGACACCTGTTATCGTTTGCCTGCGGCGGATTCCCTTCTCCTGAAGCAATGTCACACCTCTTACTTCAGGAAACAAGATGCAACACAGATACACTGACCAGTGTGGGCAATCCGGCATCATAAAATCTTTTTCCGTGGCGGATTATGTCAGATAACAGCCCGCTGTTCAGGTCTTTCCCCGAAATGTAGATCAAATGCTCAATTACGCGCAGCAAAAAGTGCCAGACTATTGACGTATCCCCGGCAAGTTGCTCTTATTGGCGCAGATTCGGTTCAGGAAGCAGCCTTATGACAATCCGACAAGCACTGGTGGTCGACGACTCCAAATCCGCACGCATGATGCTGCAGCGTCTGCTGAGCAAAATCAACGTCAGTGCAGCCGCAGTGGAAAGCGCCGAAGAGGCACTGAAATTTCTCGAAAAAGAACAGCCTGATGTGATCTTTATGGATCATATGATGCCGGGGATGGATGGTTTGGAAGCAACACAGCTGATCAAATCCAACCCTCGCACCGCAGCAATTCCGACCATTATGTACACCTCGAAAGAGGACAAGGAATATCAGGATATTGCGCTGTCCCATGGTGCCCGCGGCGTTCTCGCCAAGCCAGCCAGTCACGAAGCTGTGATGGCCGTGATTCAGTCGCTGGATGAACCGGCAGCAAACGATGAACCGGCAGCTCCGGCGCACAGTGGTATTCCGCTAATTGAAGTCGATAAGCTGGTACAGAAAAATATCGCACTGGCGATGTCAGGCATCAAAGATGAACTGACCGCCATGATTGATGAACATGCCAGCGGGCTGAAAGCATCGCAGAGTACGCAACTGGATTTAATGCAGGCGCGCACACTGCAGCATACCGCCCGTCTGCAGAAGGAACTCGACGATTCGCTCAGCGAAAGCGCACTGTTCAGTAAAACACGCACACAGACCCAGCGCCTGGCCGTCGCCGTGGCCGATAAACTGGTGAAGAAAAACGTCGATGACATCATCAATATGATGGCCAATGACCGTATCGCCATGGAAGATGAACTGGCGATTCTGCGTGAAGAAATGCTGCTTTCACAGAAAAAATCGGCACGCAGTGCGGCTCTCACCGGATTAATCGGTGGCGCGCTGCTCGGTGGCATTATCGGCGCTGCCGCCACCTTCCTCCTTTAACGGAAATCCGTCACGCCCTTTTAATCACGTTTTAAATCTCTGTGCAGCGCTCAGGTTTTATCCCTGCAGACGCTGCACACAGCCTCTGCCATTCGCCGGGTCTGCCACGGCAGTTTTCACGACAGGCTGGCTCAGCTGCACCTTTTTTTGTACGCTTGCACTACTTAAAATACCCTGCTCACCCAATAATAATTACCATCAGGGAAAGGATAATGATCAGACTTATGATGACTGCAGCCGCAGTTATTATTCTCACTGGCTGTGCCGCAGCAACACCATTACTGGTGGCTGAAGCCGGTGGTCACCAGCTGGCCCGCCACGATGAAGATATTAAAGTCCGCGCCGCCGCCGCATTGGATGAAGAACCGGATCTGCTGACTTATTCCGTTCAGGCCATCAGCCGCGACCGAACGCAACAGGCCGCCAATACCTATCTGCTGGGATATCAGGCAGAAGACTATTCGCGCAATATGAAATCCCTTGCCCTGTATCAGCTTGCGCTGCTGTATATGAACCGCTTTAACAGTGAACGCGATGACGCCAAAGCGCGGGAATACCTGCTGTTACACCGCCAGCAATTTCCCGATTCAAGGCTTAAGGCAAAAATTGAAAAACGCCTGGCCATTCTGGATCAGCGCGCAGAGGATGGCGTGCAGTTATCACCTGAGCAATTACTGCGTCAGGTCGACCGCAATAAATTATTGCAACAGGATAATATTCCTTACGATGCCGAGCTGACCGCCATGAGTGAACGCGCCATTACCCAGGGTCGTGTTGCGGAGGCAGAATCCGTCTATCTGGTGTTATACGACAACAAAGCATCTTCCGATATGATGCGTGCGCGCTCGCTGTATCAGCTCGGGTTGATTTATATGAGCCCGTATAATCAGGCCGGGGATAACCAGAAAGCGTTGGCCTACTTCCGTAAAATTACCGCTGAATTTCCGCAGACAGAAGCAGCAGAAAAAAGCCGGCAGCGCATCGTCGAATTACTGAACCGGCAATAATGCCGGTGTCAGAAAAATATCAGGCAGGTAAAAGAATTAACATGAGCCGGAAGGTACCGGCTCAGATGCCCCAGTAAATATCTTCTTCTTCATCTTCATCAGCCACGCAGTTCCGGAAATCGTCCAGATCTTCCTCGTGACAGATAATATCCACGATAACAACGTCGGCGGTATCAACATAACCTTTCAGCAACAGCCACTCCGGCTGGTGATTGTCTTCATCATCAAGGATGTATTCGTCAATTTGCGAGCACTGGGAATAGCTGGCGCAGTCGAATGATTCAGCGCTGTCATACATGGTAAAACTGCCACCGCTGCTGTCATCGATGGCTTCACCGTTAACCACAAACAGGAAAGTATAATTACTGCCAATACGGGATTCCGGTGCGGAATCATCCTCCAGCAGATCGGCCGCAGTGATATTTCCGGCAGCACTGACCGTCCTGGTTACGCGGATGTCGTAACGTGAACCCCAGCCATAAGTGAAGCCTGAAATACCGTCTTCCAGTGGCAGCAATTCGTACTCGTCAGAGTCATTGACTTTATAGAGATAACACAGGGTGGGTTCACTGGCGCCACAATCGGACAGGAAGTGCGCGATATACCAGCGCTCTTCGCTTTCACCGGCACACTCCGAACTGAAGCCATCTTCATCAGAACTGCAGATAAAAGAATCCAGGGTCAGAGCACCTTCGCGGGCGGTGAATTCCAGCTGCAGAACATAGCCATTGCTGACCGACGTCTGAATGTCAGTACAGAATGGCGCACAGGCAAACGACACGTCACCGTTAAGTGACCAGGTGTCATCATCAAGGGATTGCAGAATGCCGGTATCGCTGTGCAGCGTCAGACTGAAGGTTTCATTTTCCGCTGTGACCGGATCTTTCTGATTAACTGATTCCAGCTCATAAGACTCAGGATGACCATCACGGTCAAACGTCGTATTCACCGTCAATTCGTAGCGATAACCCCATTCATATTCAGAGAATCCAATAAAGTCTTCTTCAAATACTTCCCAGTCATCGGTAGTTTCTTCGCGCACACGGAAGCACAGTCGGCTTTCATCTTTGTCGCACTGAACTTTGTAATGGTCCACCAGCAGAGTTTCCGACTCATCGCCGTAATGACTGCCTAGCTCCGGACAACCGGTCAGTAACAGTGACGAAAAAACGATAAACACAGCGTACTTCATCATGCGCCAATACCTTTTATTGCAGTGATACGTTACAGCCCGGTGATGCCTTTGGCTGGTACGGCATAGGTGGTCAACAGGCGTTTACCCTGCTCTTCCGTCAATGCCGCTGTTCTGCGTTTCAGTTCTTCCGCCGCTTTCATTTCATCCCCTTCACAGGGACGGTTCTGCAGCAGGTTGGCCGCCGCCTGATGCACAGGCAGGAGTTCTGTCAGTTCATTCATCTGACGGTCGATGGCTGCAGCCATGGCTTCAGCCGATTCGATATCCTCACCAGTCAGTGGTTTACCGAAATCGACAAACACCCGGCCTTTGTATCCGGTCAGACCGCGCAGAATGCTGCGGGTGTCTTCGTCACTGCTTTTCTCGTAGGTGCCGGATTCTTTACGGATCACCAGCTCACGGGCCTTCTCGGCATCGCAGGGGTCCCATTCATACTGAATGGATACAGGTACAGGACGCATAGCCGCCATGGTTTGCGCAAAGCTTTCATCACGGGCCCGGCCATTCAGCGCCAGCATTTTCAGAACAGCGGTATCTGTCTTATCAATACCGTCTTTTGCCCGACCTTCACGCTGAGCAATCCAGATCGACTGGTCGGCTTCCAGCGACTCCCTTATGTAAGCAGATAAACGTTGCAGTTCCTTTAACTTCTCACGTTTATTGGTCAGCGAGCGCTTTACGATAAAGCTTTTGTTGAGGCGCATGATGTCGGCGATGTCCGGATTGCGCAGCAGGTTATCACCGATGGCGATACGGCTGGTCGGCCAGCCCTGCTGATGCAGACTGTAGTTGATCAGCGTCGGGTCCATGGCGATATCACGGTGATTGGAAATCAACAGATATGACGTGCCGTGATCCAGTTTATCCAGCCCCTGCACCACCACCTCATCGGTTGAGTTGGCCACCAGCTGCTGAACCCAGTCAGCCACCATGTCCTGAAAATCTTTCACATGTTCAACACGGGCAATGTGCTGACGCAGTTTACGGCTGATGAACGGACGCAATAAAGCGAGCAGCCAGCCCGGCATGGCGGGATAACGATAGCGGATCAGGGCATTGATTAACTGAGGTGATCCGGACAACCGCTGGAGAACGGGTTTAACTTCCTGATCATTGTAGGGGCGTATATCGGCGTAGGGGTCCAGCATGGGGTCTCTCTGTGGCTGTGGCAATACTGCACTGACTGTTCACTACAGCATTCCTTATCTGTAAGCGCGCCATAGTATATCCTAGGCACTGCCGCAGAATAATATACAGAGGTCCAATTAATGATTACCGAATGGGTGCCGGCTGGCACCGGCGCCGACGCCATCGACCAATCCCTGTTACAACGCTTCGCCGGTCTGGCAGAAACGCTGAAAGCGGACCCTGCTGCTGTGATCAGCAGTGTAGAGGAGTCTGAACTGAACCGGGCACAAAGCTGGCTGAAAATGCCGGAAGCGAGCTGGCAAACCGCCATCAGCAAGCTGGAGGAAAAGGACCTTTTCCCACTGGCAGTGTTCTTTACACTCGGCGAAATGAAGCTGCCAGGCTGGCAATGTGGAGCGTCAAACCCTGCGATCTGGTTATTCCGCTATATGAAAGCCAACAACCTGTCGCCGGCTAAAGAAGAAATCCGCAGTCTGAAGAAGCTGACGGACAACCGTTTTATTCCTTACGGCAGCGTACTCTGACACGCTTTGCGAATAAAAACAGGGGCGATACTCAAAGCCATATCAGGCCGCAGCATCGCCACTGAGCGCATCAGACAGAGCCGCCTGATCGGCTGGCCACTGATAGGCATACCATCCCTCCGGAGCTCCGGCATTCTGGCCACTGCCCGACAGCATTACCGTCAGAACTTCGCGGTCGGCGTCGCGTATCAGACGGGAAACCGATACTGCCTGAGCCGCGGAGGATACCGCAACCGCACCGGGCTGATGCTGAGCCAACAGGAAACCGAACTGAATCGGATCTGTGGTAATCAGCGGTTCCCAGCCGACACGGCGCACAAACGACGCGATTTCAGCAGTCGGATCACCATCCTGCGCCAGCAGTACCAGCGTTCGTCCACCCAGCGCCAGATCTTCCGGAACAGGCATGTTGTTATCCTGCAGGAAGTTAATAAAACTGTTCACCGGAATACGGTTATCACCGCGCCCGGGCAGCTTGTAGGCATCCAGGTGGCCGCGCTCGATCCAGCGGATCACTGTGCGAAAATTCACGCCGCAGTATTTGGCGACCTCACCCGTGGTTAAAGCTTGTTTATCCCTCACAGCATGATCTCAAATTGGCTACTACACTGAATCCAGTATAGATAGCCTTTCGCCTTTGCAAGGAGAAATCGGAAAAAATCCTAAACCCGGCATCAGGCTAGTGGCTCAGCGCCTGCTATGGTTGATAATACAGGCAGAAGATTTTCACGGAGACAATGAATGCAGCACAACATCCTATTGGTAGACGATGAAGCCGGAATCATTCACGCCATTCGCCGTATGCTGCGTTCGGAACCCTTTACCATTTATGAGGCCGGCAACGCTGATGAGGCGCTGGCGGTCATCGCCCGCCACGATATAGATCTGATGGTCACTGACTTCAAAATGCCCGGCATGACCGGACTGGAGCTGTGTCGTAAGGTCCGCAAGCAATCCCCGACCACCTATCGCCTGCTGTTATCCGGTCAGGTGGATTACGGCGAACTGCGTCGTGCCTGGGCCGATGGCGATGTTCACCGCTTTGTGGCAAAGCCGTGGGATAACCTACTGCTGACCATGGATATCAAAGAAGGCCTGAAACAACACGCGCTGCTGGAACGTATGCACATCCTCGGTCAGCAGCTACAGACCGAACAGCCAACATTGCTGACCGACAGCAACTGGATCGTCCGTCTGGCGAACGCGCCGATGTGCCGTGCACTGCAATGCGAAGAGCAGGACCTGCTCGGTGTGAATCTGTTTGCTCAGGCACTGTCCGCCATGCCGGTGGCGCTGGAAACTGAAGTCACCCGACAGGTTGAAGACGGCAATACCTGGCTTGGCCATTTCAATCTGACCGGCCCAAGTCAGCAGAAACATCAGGCGTGGATGGCGATCGCCCCGTTAGGCGAACAATACCGGCTGTGCTCCTGTAACTGGGTATCAGAAGACCTGAATCCGGCCCGGGACATCAGTGACGAACTGAAACGCTACTCCGGCGAGCACCATCGGCAACGCCTGCAGCAGGCCGCGGATCAGGCCAGCCGCCAGCCGCAATTGATGGTTGTGTCGTTGACCGCTCAGGATGTCAGCATGGACCTGTCGGCCATGTGCTACGAGCGCCTGCAGGCAGCCACCGATGATCTGTATGAGATCTATTCCCCTGAACCACATACCTTCCTTATTCTGCTGCCAGCTGCGGTAAGCCCGCAGCAGATGCAGATGCTGCAGGACAATATTCTGCAGGATTTCACTCAGACCATGAGTTTTCAGGGCCAGAACCTGCTTCTGACACCGGAAATAAGCATCGAACAAAAACCTGCGGATATTGCCGACTGGAGTGAATGGCTGCGCCAGCGCCTGGGGCTGAAAACACAACCACAACCACAGGCCGCAGCAGAAACACCGTCAGCGCAACCCAGCGGGCAAACGGTTGCAAACGCGTTCACGGCGCTGCCGGTGTTTAATCAGCAGGGCGAACTTGTCGCGCTGCAGGTTCCGGCCAGCCCCCCCCGTGAGGCCACCGACTGGTCCGCCTGGCTGGATGAAATTGCCCGTGCCTGGCATCAGGATTTCAACCGTGACCTGCAGTTTATTATGACGGCTGCAGAGCACAGCGACGACAATATCCGGGCCTTTGCCACGCTGCTGCGCTCCTCTGCCATTCGCGCCAGCCTGACCATTATTCTTGGCGAAGACTGCGTCCTCAGTCAGGAAGAGGCCGATCTGAGCTGGCGTGATGAGCTGCGCAATCTGGGATGCCGCCTGTTTATCGCTAACTTCGGCCGCAGTTTCGTTAACTCCCGCCAGCTGCTCAGTCTGCCGGTACAGGGGGTTTGTCTGGCACCGGAATTCCTGACGCACATGCGCAACAGCAAATCACTGCCCCAGAGCCGCCGTCTGCTACAGCGTATGCACGACCATAAACTGGTGATTTACGCACCGAACATGGATAACACCGAGTCGCTGGCCTCCGCCCATCAATCCAATGTCGACTGGCTGTCCGGCAGTCTGCTGTCCGCGACCGTCAGCAGCGATCAGCTGGCCTGGTTCTCGTCCGCCGGCGAAATCGGCTGATTTTGCCGCTGTTCCGTTGCGGATGGCTCAGTCATCCGCAAAGGCTGCGGCATCCAGCGCGGAATCCTGTATCATGGGCCCGTTCAAACAGGAGCCTGAAAGTGAATAAAGACCAAGCCTACCATCAGATCGCCCTCGCCTGCCTGAAAGCACTGAAAGATCCGAAAGCCGCCAGTGCTGAAGATCCGGTAAAAAACCTCTACAGCGTTATCGACCAGGCCTTTGAGCAGCAGTTTGCGCTGTTACTGGCGGAACTGGATGACTGCAAACAGCGTCTGAACGCCATCGATCAGCTGGACCCGAAACGCAACTCACTGGCCGACGCACAGGTGATCGCCACCGCCAAAGGTACCGCACATTAATTTTTACCAGCCGCAGGAGAAGGCATGTTCTCGCCCCGTTACTGGATTTTTTTCATCATTGTTCTGGCCGCTATCTCATATTCTATGATCCGATCATCCCAACAGGACCCGCAGGAACTCACCGTCAGCCCTGCAGACACGTTCAGCTACCGCGCCATTACCCTGGATAATGGCCTGCGGGTTACGCTGGTTAACACACCGGATTCCGAAAAAGCCGCCGCCGCCGTCACCGTCGACGTAGGCAGCGGTGATGACCCTGAAGGCCGCGAAGGTCTGGCTCATTTTCTTGAGCACATGCTGTTTCTCGGTACCGAGCCATATCCGCAGCCGGGTGAGTACCAGTCATTTATCAGCCGGCACGGTGGCAGCCATAACGCCTTCACCGCCCATACCCAGACCACCTATTTCTTCGAAATCGATAACAACGCTTTAGAAGGTGCCCTCGACCGCTTCGCGCCGTTTTTTATCTCACCTACTTTTGATGAAGCTTACGTCGAGCGTGAAAAAAATGCCGTGCATGCGGAATACAGCGCCAAACTGAAAGATGATTTCCGCCGCATTTACTCGGCTGAAAAAATGGCGATGAATCCTCAGCACCCCTATGCGCATTTTGCTACCGGTAATCTGGACACCCTGTCCGACCGTGAAGGCGACAAAGTCCGCGATGATCTGGTCGCCTTTTATAAAAAACATTACTCCGCAGAACGCATGACGGCCGTAGTGGCCGGTAACTACCCGCTGGATCAGCTGGAACAATGGGCCCGCGGCCATTTTGCCGACGTACCTGTGCATAAAACTGAGCCGAGAGCAGAACGACCACCGCTGTTCAAAGCCAACCAGCTGCCGCTGGATATGAACATTGAACCGGTCAAAGAAATCCGTCGTCTGCAGTTTACCTTCGCCATGCCGGAAACCCGTTCGGTTTATACATATAAGCCAGTGCAGGTGATTTCCAGTCTGATTGGCCACGAAGGTGAAGGCAGTTTACTGGCGTTTCTGAAAGACAAAGGCTGGGCGGAAGGCCTGAGTGCCGGGCGCTCCATCGGCACCGAATTTGAAACCACGCTGGTCGTACAGATCCGTCTGACGCAGCTGGGTCTGCTGCACGTTGATAACATCACTCAGGCGCTGATGTATTACATCGATCTGCTGAAAACGGCACCACTGCCAGACTACATCTTTACTGAACAGCAGCAGCTCAGCGAGCTGGCATTCCGCTTCCAGGAACACGGTCGTCTGTCTGATTACGCCGTGCGTCTGAGCAGCAATATGCAGGTTTATCCGCTGAATGACACGATTTATGGCGACTACCACTGGCAGCCTGCGCCACAGAAAGTCATGCAGCCGTATGTGGATGCACTGAGCATTAACAGCATGCTGCGTACTCTGATTGCTCCGGGCGTTGTTACCGATATGACCGATCCATGGTATGGCACGCCGATCCGTATCCGTCCGTCGGATTACAATCCGGCAACCACCACCGAAGGACTGGATGCCCTGCATCTGCCAGCGGCAAACCCGTTTATTCCAACGGACTTTGAACTGCACGCCGGCGAAGCACAGGAACATCCACAGGCCATTATTGATGAGCCTGGCCGCCGCCTCTGGTATTACCCGGAACACGAATTTGAGCAACCTAAATCCCGGGTTGTGCTGCAGATTCAGAAAGCCAGTGTGCAGGACTCTGCCCGTCAGCGGGTATTGGCCCAGCTCTACGCCCGCACCGTACGTGAAGCTCTGAACACCTACAGCTATCCGGCATCAATGGCCGGTCTGGATTACAGCCTGAGCGCTACCGGACGCGGTCTGCAACTGGTACTGGGTGGTTATCAGCATAAAATGCCGGAACTGCTTAAGCGCATTCTGCAGGAAATGGACAGCATCACCCTCAGCGAAGATAACTTCGGCCGTTACAAGGCATCGCTGCAGCGCAGCCTGGATAACCAGCTGAAGAATAAACCTTATGAACGTGAACTGGATGTACTGAAAATCTGGCTTCATGAGCCTTCGTTTGATCCGGTACAGCTGTCTGACGCGCTGGCGGATGTCACCCGCTCCGACGTCATGGACTTTGCAGCGAAGGTACACGAACAACTGGCCACACAGATGTTTGTACACGGCACCATGAGCAAAGACAAAGCGGTGGCCATGGCAGATATTGTTAATCAGCACTTCCCTGCCAGCGCAGAGTTCCTGCAACGGTCAGCCATCGTCAAAGTGCCGGATGGCAAACACCAGAAAAATCTGACACTGGATCATCAGGACAAAGCCATTCTGCTGTATGTTCAGGGTCAGGATACCAGCGACGCCAACCGCGCCCGCTATTCTCTGCTCGGCCAGATTCTGAGTTCACCTTATTACCAGCGTATCCGTACCGAACTGCAGATGGGCTATGTGGTTTTCGCCACGCCGTATCCGCAGCGTGATGTTCCGGCACTGGCCTTTATCGTGCAGTCGCCGTCGTCATCTCCGCAGGAAATTATCGACCAGAGCCTGGCGTTCTTCAGCGGCTATGAAGAAACCCTGGCAGCCATGAGCGATGAAGAGTTCGCCTCTTACCGTCAGGGTCTGATTACGCTGCTGCTGGAAAAACCGAAAAACATGAACGAAAAAGCCGGACGCTTCTGGCGCGACATTGAAAGCGAACGCTGGAGTTTCGACACCACCACCGCGATTGCAACGGAGGTAGAGAAACTCAGTAAAGAAGATATTCTGGCTCTGTTCCGCAGCGCCATTCTGCAACAGCAAAAACCCTGGTTGCTGATTACTCAGGGTGGTACTGTCAATGACTGGCCGACGTTAGATGACAGCGATCGCAGCGCGCTGCCGCAGTTCTGACAACATGTTTCAAACGTAATTGAAAAGCGGCTTCCGGGCCACTGCTGTCCCACAGTT